>JAIEDJ010000124.1 GCA_029068025.1 Oscillospiraceae bacterium
CGCCAATATTATAAATGAAATGATGATTTTTATTGAAGCAATAAACAATTCCTCGGGGCAATGGTGCGAAAACTCCGTAACGTCAAACAGATCGTTCGTTATCCGTCCCATGATCTGCCCGACCTTGGTATTGTTGAAATAGGTGTTGGACAGCTGCTGTAAATGCGCATACGCGTCGCGCCGCATATCCGTTTCGATCTTCGCTCCCATCACGTGACCAATGTCCGACATATAGAAATTTGCCAGCGCGTCTATTATCCTCAGCACGAAATAAGTCAGCGCAAGACCTATGATCATTCTCACGGTCAGAAGCGCAACGTCCCGGAGCGCCGTATTGGTTATCTGTCTGATAATAAGCGGCAGCACCACCTCGCAGACCGTCGTCAGAGCCGCGCAGAACAGATCGAAAAACAGTGTTCTCCGATAAGGCTTGAAATACGGTATAAACCGTTTGATCAAGGCTTTTGCGGAATATTCCTTTTTTTCTTCTTTTTCCATTGCATAACCTGTCCTTTCCGTTGTATTCTCACTGATTATATTTTATCATAAAATACCGCGCCGTGCAATAGGATTTGTTATTTTGTGAAAGGTATTTTTGCAGCTTGCGGATAAACCGAGCTGTACTTTGTTTGATGCCTTAGCGGTGCGCAATTCGTTGTAAAACCCGATTGACAAAAGGTAAAATATATGATATAATAAAAATACCGCAAAGCCGCAGACGGCTTTGCCTTAAGAAGCAAATTAATTCATAAAGGGGCGGTATTTATGAAATACAAAGTTCTTATAAACGGAAGGAACAACGCGTTGGTTACAGATTTTATACAGCGTACCGAGGCGTTTTTCTATACGCTGAGCACGTCGGATTGCTGGCAGGATATTCTCGAGCATTTCAAGGTCTTTGATCCCGAGGCTTATGTTTGCTTTGTGGAACCGGAGTATGAAAAAACCATCACACAAATCAACAATCTGAAATCCAGCGGCTACTATAACAAAGCCGCTATAGTGCTTATCGGGGACGCGGCAACGTGCGATATGATCGAGGAAAAAGCCATATTCACTGCCGATCTGATAATCCGCCGCCCGGTCACTCCCGATAACCTTACTTTGAGGATAACACGCTATTTTGAGGACATAAACGAGGCAAAGGAAAGAGCCAAGGCAAAGCAGCTTGAACGGCAGGCGGAGCAGGAGGCCAAGCAGGCAGCTCTCGAAGCAAAAGCGGCGGAAGCCGCCGCAAAGGAAATGGTAACGGAGGCAGTATCCGGCAATGGCGAGAAGAAGCATATTCTCATTGTTGACGACGACCGCACAGTCCTTAAGATGTTAAAGTCCGCGCTCGGAGATACATATGAAGTCACCACCATGATAAACGGCGTGATGGTAGACAAGCTGCTTGAGGCAAAGAAGGTCGATCTTATCATTCTCGACTACGAAATGCCAATTGAAACGGGAGCCGATATATTCAGACGTATCAAGAATAATCCCAAGGCGGCGCATATCCCTGTGTGCTTTTTGACGGGCGTTTCCGACAGGGAGAAGATCATGGAGGTAATGTCGCTCAAGCCGCACGGTTATCTGCTCAAGCCCATTGATATGGATATGCTTTCTTCAACGATAAAGAATCTCACGGATTAAAAGCTGTCTGCGGCTCACTGTTGTGTATATTTAAAAGCCGCCTCTTTTAAAAAGAAGGCGGCTTATTTTTTTGAAAGGAGTTCCCTCAAGCCGCGTCGGAACGGCTTGAGGGCATATACGATCATGGAAGAAAATAAACTGCATCTCACCGATCTGATCAGCGTGGAAATGCTCCAGCAGATCCAGGACGCGTTTTCCGAAATGACGGAAATGGCGGCGCAAACCGCGGACAGCGACGGTATTGCGATAACACAGGGCTCACGCTTTGAGGATTTTTGTATTATGTGCCGCAACACGGAGGTCGGACGTCACCGCTGCGAACAGTGTGATATAAACGGTGCTAAGATCTCGCAGAAATACAACAATGCTTTCACCTATCACTGCCACGCCGGTCTTGTGGACTTCGCCGCGCCGATCATGGCAAACGGAAAGGTAGTCGGCAGCTTTATCGGCGGTCAGGTGCTTGTTGACACGCCGGATATTCCCAGCATACGCAGCACTGCTGCTGAGCTTGGGCTTGATCCCGACGTATTTGAAGAGGCAGTGAAAAAAGTCCCGATAGTAAGCAGAGAGCAGGTAGAAAAAGCCGCGCATTTTCTGTATGTTATTTCCTCGGCGCTATCCGACATGGCGGTTAAGGGTTATGAGCTTCACAAGAGCAATCTTGAGATCGAAAAAGCGTCGCGCATGAAATCGGACTTTCTCGCGAATATGAGCCACGAGATCCGCACGCCGATGAACGCGGTCATTGGTCTCGCGGACTTGGCGCTGCGCGAGGAAATGCCGCGCGCGGCGAGAGAGTACATACACCAGATAAAAGCGTCCGGCAAGAATCTGCTTGTCATCATTAACGATATTCTGGACTTCTCGAAGATCGAGTCCGGCAAGATGGATATCATTGAAGTGGAATACGAGCCTCTGTCTATCATTCAGGATCTGACCAGCGTGATAAACAGCCGTATCGGCGACAAGAGCATTGAGTTCACGATGGATATCTGCCCTGAGCTGCCAAAGGTTCTTTACGGCGATAACGTGCGTATCCATCAGATCATTCTCAATCTGCTTACAAACGCTGTCAAGTTTACTCATGAAGGCGAGGTTCATTTCAAAATGAGCTTTGAGCTGATCGATGAGGAAACGGCGGTTATGAGGGCGGAGATCAGCGATACGGGTATCGGTATCAAGAAGGAGGATATGCACAAGCTGTTCAACTCGTTCCAGCAGGTCGACAGCAAGCGCAACCGCAACATTGAGGGTACGGGTCTGGGGCTTGCCATCACACAGCAGCTGCTGCAGCTTATGGGCGGAAAGATCACGGTTGAGAGCGAGTACGATAAGGGAACGACATTCTATTTCGAGGTGCCGCAGAAGATAATTGACCCCACACCTATGATCCCGCATCTTGAAAAGCCTTTGAAAACGGCGGTATTTTTCAGAAATCAGTACGTTAAGGCACAGCTTATCCGCGATCTTGACAAGATCGGAGCAGAATACATCGATCTTGGTGACAGCTTCTCATGTGAAGAGCTTGATGTTGATTATTTCATAGTCGGAAAGATGTTCTTCACTCCGGATATCCGGAATTATGTAATTGATCACCCTGATCTGAAGTGTCTGGTGCTGGTGCCTTATGACAGTGTGGATGTGGTAAATATTCCTAATGTGCGCGTTATCAGCAAGCCCGCTTACTCTCTCAGCCTTTACAACGCGATGGGTATCCAGGAGATAGACCTTGGCACAGGGACTGCCGAGAACGACAGCTTTGCGTTTATCGCGCCCGATGCGCATATTCTTATCGTTGACGATAATTCTGTCAATCTTACTGTGGCGTCGGGACTTCTTGAACCGCTGAAAATGAATCTCGACACGGCAAACAGCGCGGCGGAAGCTATAGAAAAGGTTCGCCACACTAAATACGACCTTATTTTTATGGATCATATGATGCCCGAGGTGGACGGCGTGGAGGCTACGCACATTATCAGACAGCTCGTTCCGAGCTACAACGACGTGCCGATCATAGCGCTTACCGCAAACGCCATCGGCGGTGCGCGCGATATGTTTATCCGCGAGGGTATGAACGATTTTGTCGCAAAGCCTATTGACATAAAGGAGATCATCTCCAAGCTCAAAATATGGCTGCCTGCGGAAAAGATCGTTCCGATCGACGAGGACGGCACAGCATCGGAGACTGTATCCGCGCCGGAAAGCACACAGCAGACCGCGTTCTCCGTGATGGATATCAAGGAACTGAACGTCGAGAAATCGCTTTCGATGCTCGGCACAGAAAAGCTTTTCCTGACAGTGCTTGAGGAGTATTTCCACGCTATTGACAAGAAGTCGCAGGTGATCCTGGATCACAAGGCTGCCGAACGCTGGCGCGATTACACCGTGGAGGTACACTCGCTGAAGAGCACCTCGCGCCAGATCGGCGCTGATCACATCGCGGATGTTGCGGCGGAACTGGAGAAGGCGGGCAACGATGGAAATATCGCGCTTATCAACGAGAAGACTGACGGTATGATAGCTGATTACCTTAAGCTGCGCGACGACTTGAAGAAATATTTTGCAAACATTGACGAGGATGAAGAGCGCGCTGCCGAATTCGAGGATATAATGAGTATGCTTGATCAGATGCACGAAGCGCTTGATAATTTTGATACGCTGCAGATCGACGAGGTCATAGAGGAAATGTCTAAATTCCAATATCCCGATGACAGCACAGAGTTCTTTGAGCTTTTGAAGAAGGCCGCCGCGGACAGCGATATGGACAGCTGCCTTGATATAGTCAACAAATGGGGCAAGGCGCTTATCGATAACGGCGGCAAATCCGCGAGAACACTTGAAATGCTGAATAATCTGCTGGAAGCAATAGACAATTTTGATATTCTGGCGATAGACGATGTTATTGACAAAATGTCGCACCGCACCTATTCGGGAGAAGACCTGGATCGTTTCGAGCGTCTGCGCGAATCAGTGGAAAGCAGCGATATCGCCAAATGCTCCGATCTTGCTGCCGAGTGGAAGGGCATTCTTGAGACCGCAAATTGATCCGCTTGTGAAGAACCGGCGGATAAACAAAAAGCTCCGTACCTGATCAGGTACGGAGCTTTTTATGCTCGGATCTGACAATGATTATCCGGAGATCCGGGCATTTATCCAACGCCGAGACGGCGGGCTTCATCCTGCAGGTTGGCAGCGGCTGCCTGTCCTGCAGCCGCAGGAGCCTCCGCGGGAGTCAGGGTCATTACCTCATCGGAAATTATCTTCAGCTCCGCTTCTGAGATCTGCTGCTCCTCCGCCCGGTCGATCTCGCCAATGAGGTTTACCACCTGAGCGGAGCCCTCAACAAACTCGGCGGCGGTTTTTTTCTCGCCGAACTTGATCCCGTTCGCCTCCTGCCAACTCACAAGGACCTGCCGTATGACCTCGTGGAAGTCGGTCAGCTTCTTATACGTTTCATTGAGCTGCGTTTGCATTGATTGAAATTTTTTGTTGTCCTCACGCATCGTATTGAACGCTATGTTGCTCTTACGGTGCTCCGGGAGTCCGAAGCCTCTCATATTCACGTCAACTATGCCGCTCTGATCCTGCAGCGTTTTAAGGCGTTCCGTGTGGCGGCTGCTGTCGAAGCTTTTCAGATTGTTGTCGGTGGCGTCCGCGATCAGTCTGTCAATGACGGAGAGTACGTTTTCTCTGCGCTTTTGCTTCTCTTCATCGGAAATTTTAGGGCTTGATTTTTCGGAGGTCCGGTCGGTTTTCGGCGTTAAACCGTACTTTTTCTGAGCCTTATCCAAATTGCCCGCTGTTCTTTTGTATTCCGTTGAAACGAACTCCTGAAAGACCTTCATCGCCGTTGAGACGTCGCCCGATTCCATCATCTGCTGTTTGAGCCTGTCAAGCGCCGCCGTGTTTGTGCTGTGCGTACTCCGTGCGGCAGTGAGATCTTTTTGGAGCTGAGCTTTGTCCGCGGCGTGCTTTATTAGCCGCGCTTGTATCTCATCGTTCATCTCCTTATGGCGATTCTCAAGCTTATTCAGATACTTTTTCTTGGCGGCTGCCATTCCGTCCTTGTACTTTTTGCTGTCCGGGGAATACTTCCAAAATTCACGTTCTGCGTCCTGTCTTTCCGCGCCTGCGTTCGTAAGGAACTCATTGGTGACTATCTCATCCGCTGCCCTGTAGAGACGGTCATGCTCTTCATCCGAAATAGTTTCGCCCTTTGTTTTTATGAGCTTCAGCTGAATACGGGCATCGTCTTTCGCCAGTTCGTGTATTTCAGCCATGCCGTCTGTGTCCATCTTTTTGAGCCGCTCTTCCAGATCGTTTACCTTTTTCTCGGAATCCGCCGCGTCAGCCTCAGCCTTCCTGAGCTCTTCCTGCCGTTTCTTGAGCATTGAGTCAAGCTCGTTCATCGCGGTCGTGTAGACCCCGGGCTTGATCTGCGACCTGTATTCCGCTTCGGGAACGTCGTTTACGGTCTGCTCGGCGGTGAGATCCTCCGCCTGGTCGTGGATATTTTCCCAGCTTTTTGTCTTATTGAGCTTGAACGCCTTGAACATATTGACCACCGCAGCAGGTTCCAGCTCGGCCAGCTTGTCAAGCCGCTCCTCGTCGGTTCTGAGCTTTTTCAGCTCCTCGATATACTCGCGGTAATTATCGGCGGTAAATTCGCTGCCGGCTTTGAAACCCGTGATCTCGAGAGCCGTTTTCGATTCTCCTATGATCTTTTCCAGAGCCTCGACGTTGCGCTGATTTTCGGTCAGCTTGTCGGCGTTTGCGTCGATCATTTTTGTAAGGTCGACCATCAGAATATGGCATTTCAGCGAATTTTTTCTGCTCTTCTTGAAAACGTCGTCGATACGCTGTCTGAGCTCGGGCATAAGCGTGTTTTTAGCCGTGTCGACCTCTCCGCCGAGGCTGTCGTTTTCGCCTGCCGCAATGCCGTCGATGCTGCCCTTATCCGCGTTGATCCCGTCCTTGGCTCTTTTGAGCATATCGTCTATTTTCTTCATGCCGTTCTGGAGCTCCTCCAGGCTGCCGCTGAGCTCTCCGAGCGTATCCTCGGTTTTCGCGGGATCATATTTTGCGCTGCCACCGTAGGTGAATTCGGGCTTGCCGCCCTTGAACTCGTACTTATCCTTTGCCTGATTATAGGTGAGCGAGCCGTTTAATTTCACCCCGCCTAATTTGTAATTGAAAAGATTCCAGGAATGAGACAGCGTTTTATCGTGGAAGACCATCGGAAAGCCCTTTATGCCGGCTGTCACGTCCAGATTGAAATCCAGATCGCCGTTCAGCGCGTATTTCAGCTCGGTCTTCTCCTTGTTCACATTGAAGGAATTGAAAAAGCCCTCGCCATTCGGGTCGTATGTAATACCGAAACTACCGGTCAGATCGACCCCGGAATCAAGTCCCGCGGACATAAA
>JAIEDJ010000125.1 GCA_029068025.1 Oscillospiraceae bacterium
AATGGTGCGGCGTTGCTTTAGGTGCTGCACGGTTTTGAAATTTTTTGATAAACAGCCCCTCGTCAACGTTATAAAACTAGCCGAGATCAACGTGGCAAAATAGACAAGATCAACATTTTAGGGGTTTATCTACAAGCTGAATCCGCGATCGTATGACCGCGGATATTTTTATATGCTGTAAATCTGTACCGGGATTGTCAATTTCCATCGGGTTCTACATAATAGCCGTTTGCGCGAACGCCGTCAATGGCGTTGATAAAGTCGCTGAATTTGGCATAGCCGTAATCGGCGAAATCAAATCCCGGGAACTTCTTCTTGATACCGGAGCTTAATGCCTTTATGCTGCGGCTTCCCTTGCCGCGCGCAAAATCAAACACAAACTGCTCGATCTCATCTGTGCGGCTGAGAAACTCTTCGTCGATACTCAGCTTGTTGTCCTTGACAGAAACTCCCGAGATCTCCGACACCAGCTTCTTCATAGAACCGAATCCCAGCTCCTTAAGATAGCCCTTGCCGTATTTCTCGTTGAGTATCTTTCCGAGCGCGGGGAGCGATATTCCGTTTTCGCTTTGTGCGGCGCAGGAGAGAATATCGCGCTTGACAGCATTAATTTCGATCTTCTCGGGCTTTTCGGGGATATCCGCCTTTTCATTGTCATCAGACTTGATCTCATTGTCACTTTCAGCGGGCAGAGGAGCGTTCTTAGCTGTTGTGTTGGTCTTGATGTCCTCTTTATCTTCGGCGAAAGTCTTATCCGCGTTTTTGTCCTTGACAGCTTCTTTAACGGCAGCAGCTTTTGCTGAAGCCGCTGTTTTGGGAGCGTTCGGCTCGGCAATGTATACCTTGTTTGAAGCGGTGTAAACGCCGTCAACAGCGCCCATCATCGCCGAAAAATCGGAGAAGCCGAGCTTTTCAACATAGCCCTTGCCGTACTTTTCGAGCAGCATATTGTTCAGCTGACCGAGATTTCCTCCGTCGGGCATATTCGCCTTAGCGTACTCCAGCGCATCCGCAATAACGCTCTTAAGCTCGGGCTTTTGCATATTGCTCTTGGGCGCGGCGTTTGCGGCAAGCGTAACATACGTACCCTCGCGCACTACCTCGGGGATCCTGTCAAGAACTTTCGCAAACCGCTTGGAGCCGAACTTCGAGTAATCGATCTTGCCGAACACCTTAAGGATATGACTCTCGATCTTAAGCATATTATCACGTTCCGCGCCGTTTGTTTTAAGGAAATCCACCACAGCCGCCGTAAAGTCGCGCTCGGTCACATCGCCCGATCTCGAGACGGGGGCGGGCGGAGGAGTGGTTTTCTTCATCGAAACAAAGGTGTTGTTGCGGCGAAGCTCCTTAAAGCTGTCAATAAAGTTCGACAATCTCTTGAAGCCCAGCAGATCGAAGTCGATGTTTCCGTAACGTGATGTGAGGAACGAGTCGATCCTTCCGAGATCAAGGCGCTTGTCATCGTTTTCCTTGACAAAATCCAGCACCGCCTTGCGAAGAGACTTCTCATCATATTCGCCGACGCTGTCGCATACCTGGTTCAGGTAGCTGAAATGATGACAGCTCGATGTGAACGCCAGCGGCGTTTTTACCTCGCCGATACCAACTACCAGTTTGCCCGCTTCTCTCAGCCGGATAGCAAGCCGCGTGAAGTCGCTGTCGGACGTAACGAGCACAAATCCGTCGATGTTTCCGCTGTAGAGCAGATCCATCGCGTCAATGATCATCGAAAAATCCGTCGCGTTCTTGCCCGTGACATAGCAGGTCTGCTGTACGGGCAGGATCGAGTTGTTCATCGCGGGTATCCGCCAGCCTGTGTTGTTCTTTTCCCAATCGCCGTAAACGCGGCGGCAGGAAAGCTCTCCGTACTTGGAGGCCTCCTGTAAAATAAACTGCGCGTATTTTGCCGATACGTTGTCGCTGTCTATCAATAATGCTAACTTCTTCTCTTCTGCCATAATACCTCTTAAATTAATTTCAAAATTCAAACTTGATTTTACTATTGGCGGGGGTTCTT
>JAIEDJ010000126.1 GCA_029068025.1 Oscillospiraceae bacterium
CAATAAAGAACATCTTTATCCCGGATCTTAACGACATCGCCGCCGCTCAATGTTACGGCAATTTCATCGTTTTCAGTAGAAAAATTGTATTCTTCTCTGCTCAGCCGCTGCGTGATCTCCTTTTTGAAAATGCTGTCGTTCTTCATAAGAACGTCCTCGGACTTCAGCATTGCATTCAGAGCGAAGAGATCCTTGCTTTCCTCAAGCTCTGTGATCTTGTTCCGCCAATTGCTTGTGATATCGTATTGGGAGCTTGTTTCAAGTTTGCACTGAGCCAAGCTGTCCGCGCCAAGCCTGTAAAGCGCTTTCTTGATCGCAATATCTTCGGTGGGAAGCTCGACAAGCTCTTTCAGTCCATTATATGTGATCTCAACCGAAATTACGGCGTTCGGATCGCAGTAATAAACGGGAAAAGTTCTTCCATTGAAAACCTCTCTGAACTCCTTTTCCTCATTTACGAAGAGCAAACCATACTCGGTTTGAATTCCATTGCCGGAATCCAGCAGCTTTTTGCCTTCCTCGGCGAGCCAACTCCTTTCCTTAAGCTTGGACTTAGGAATTACACCGCGAATGTCGAGCATATGTGTCAGCCCGACCTTTTCGAGATCGCTCGTATCCTCGATGAGCGTAAACCGTTCGAGGTTGAATGTGAGATTGATAATATCTTTCAAGCCCCAGACGAATCCGACTTCGTCCTCATCGCACGAAAGCGCGGCAAGAAACTGATTACGCTCTCCCTCGCTCATGCCGTCCATACGCTTGCCGAGATAGTTCAGCGCGTCCAGGCTGACATCACAGTCGGTCAATCCGATCTCATACGGTTCAATCTCGATCACCGTTCCCACCGGAGCGAGGTGATCCGGCGCGATGCCGAGCTTTTCGAGCCGTTTCGACAGTTCCTTTTCCGAACAAGGGAAAACAATTTCCTCGCAGTACGGGCTGTTCCGGATCGTTGCTTTGATCATGTTAATTCCTCCATTTCAAAATTCTCGTGAGGATCGTCGACCGAGGTAATGTTGACGTACTCGCCGATGATCCCCAACGCTTCATCATAGCTTCCGCTGTCATAAACTCTGGCACTCATTTCATACGCCAGCACTGACAAGCCGTTTTCCCTCAAGGTCTTTGCCGCGATCCCGACAAGGCAGAATATGTTGCCATCCTGTCCGATCAGCGGGCAGTCGGGTTTGGGGTTGCTGTTTTCATTGCTCATGGTGATCTCTCCTTAATTTATTTCAAGCTCCGGCGGAGCTTGTGGGCGAATTGATTTTCCGAACTTCGTCGGAAAACAAAAAAAGCGCCTGTAAATTGCCTCTTGTAATTAGAGAGAAACAATTTACAGGCTCTTTGGCGGGACATAAATTCTACCGCGAAAACAACGATTTGTTATCTGTTGTTCGGTAATTTTTGCGGCGGATAAACATGGATCTGATAAGTTCTGCACGGATATAAGCCGCCGATATATTTAAATTCTTTTTTTGAATTGCTGTCAAGCCGTTTATAATCCGACAAGCTTGCCGCAGCAGTATGTTTGTCCGGAGGGGTTAAAACAGTTTGAAGCATGGTATGGCAGTGTTCTCCGTTTTCAGCTTTTCCTTCCAGTATATACTCACCGTCGCAGTTAAATACAATTCCATCTTTGACAGCGACAACGGAAGCGTTGCGGATAGCCATACCGCAGGAAACTATGATCTGCACATCAACCAGCTGACCGTTATGCTGTTTATACGCGTTAACAAGCCGTCCGCGCCCGTGGTCAAGACAGATTTCTATGCCGAACTTGATCCCGTGATAGTTAAAAACGCTGTATGGGTCATTAGGTATTCTTTTGATCTCCGAACCATCCGGTATATCGGGATAACGGGTTATTGTTTGGAGATAGTTGTCGTCCGGACCTTTTAAGATAAAGTCCTCCTTTGACTTGTACTTTTTTTGAACCGCGAAAACGGTTGGCTGCGACAACCCTCCTTCAACAATATAGCAGCAGTTGTAAACGTCAATATCCGCAATTGAATCGCAGTAGTTAAGAGTAGTTGACAACATATTTAAATAATCGCTGTCTTTTGATTGTTCGTTTGAATTCAAATACTCAAATGCGCAAGATGTGTCTGAATCGACATTTTCTTTTTCGTCAAGCATTCTCAATAAATCGTTTAAGGAAGGGATTTTACGCACCGAATCGTTTTCCATAGTTTCGCTGTTAGTCGGATGCAGCCAATTGTAGATAGAAAGCAGTGAATCTCCTACTTTAACCAGGCTTCGGGTAGGCTCTTTATTCGAGTATATTTTTCGCATGGCGGTTACCAGAGTGCCGACTACGAAAAGAAAATCTGCATACTTTTCTTG
>JAIEDJ010000127.1 GCA_029068025.1 Oscillospiraceae bacterium
GTCGAGGGTTACCGTTTTTATGTCGCTCATTGTTCCTCCTATTCTGCCAATAAAACACGTTTGTCATTGAAATATAAGGTGGGCTGTGTATCTCCCGCTTTTTGGACAACCTCAAGCTTATATCCATTAAAATTGAGTTTTCTTTCTTTTACAAAAATCTCGAATACCCCTCCTCCACTATTATCTTGAATAAAAACATGACCGTTACTATATAGATTATACATTGCTCCGCCAAACCATATTTGACACATATAATCGTAAATGTTGATCAAAGTCTCGAGTTTTCCGGGCTGCCGGGATTTGTATTGAAGATTTCCCGGATACAGCCCCACTTCTGAGACCTTAGTTCCTCCCGGGTCATACAATTCAAGCACATAGCCGTTGAGCTTCAGTTCAAAACGCGGCTTTTTTAGCCAGCTCGCGAGTATTGTACAAACATCGCTGCCTATGCCAAGCTGTGCCTTGTCCGACTGACTTCGCGGCGGCAGATAATTTTTCGGTTCGCTTTCGGCTAATGTTGATATGCCGTCGTCCGACATCAGCGCGATCTCGCTTGCCGCGTCATCGTACACGATAGGCACGGAGGACGCGTTCGTGATAGTCTGCCGCTTGCGGTACACCCATGTGCTGTGCGTTATGAAGCCGATTAAGTCGTTGTTTTTGTTCGTACCGTTGATAACGCCGCCCTGCAGGCGCACGGTGTCGCCCGCGTCGAGCGCAGGATCGTTGGTTATCTCCGATTGAAAGGCGTAAAAATACGCCGTTGACAGCTCCGACAGAATGTTCTCCAGAATTGTCTCCAACGGCGTTGTGCTGCCGATTATCAGCGGATTGGTCTCAAGCTCAACGGTAACGTCCGAGGTCGGGTCTTCGCCGCTCTCATGCGAATAGTTGTACCGCTTGGTAATGAGCTTCCCCTCCGCATCGCGCATTGTCACACCGACGATATGTATGCGGTCGTCGGAGAATTTCGTCTTGAACCGCGAGCCGCCTCCGATATTCCGCACCGCGATAATAGTTCCGGTGGTCTCCGTGTACATTTCCCACCAAGACTTTATGGGAATGAACTCCAGCACGCCGAGACGGTTTACACGCGCAAAACAGCCCATTATCTGGGCTATCCACATAATTGCGTCGCGTGCGGTCTCGATCTGCGGCGAATCGAAATTCAGCGGCAGCTCGTAATTCGGGCACTCGACGTATCCGCCTGCGGGGCTTATCGCAGAACCGAGCGGAATCTGAGCCTTCTCGCACAAGATTTTCGCCGCCTGCATTGCCGTCTTGCCCTTAAGCTGCTTTCGCATTTCGTCGGTAAGCTCGTACTGGAGCTTTATCATGCCGTCGTATGCCTCGAAGCTCACCCAATTTCCCTCGCGGGACACCGCCGCGCCGTTGATGTAGAACTTGCCCATTGGAATAGGCTCCCACGCGCCGCTTGGAAGCTTTAACGAAACGTACAGCCATAGATACGCGCCCGAGAATATGTGCAGATCGCTTGTTGGGCTGTTTACTGTCATGGAGAGCTTTGCGGAGGGTACCGCGCCGATATCGATCATATTTTCCGACGCGCTGCCCGACATCATCTGAGTTTCGATCTTGACGTCTCCCTTGACGTAACGGTCTCCTGTCGTGTTTTTAAGCTCGTCGTCGCCAATGGACAATATAGTCTTGTCACGCAGATAAATGCGGGCTTCCAGCTTGAACTCGCGCCGCCGCTGCGCTATCGCCTGCTTGTATTCGTTGCTTACCGCATACATCTCATCACCTCAATACTCAATAAAATTAACGTCAAGCCGCCAGCGGTTGTCCTTTTCACTTGACGCTTTGATAAGCTCGAAATTGCGGTCGCCCGCATAGACGGTTATCGTCTTGAACGTTCCCTCAAAATAGGTCAGCTGGAACTCGGGCTGATTTATTGCCGCCATTAAGTCGGTGTATTCCTTTTGCGTCAGACCGTCGAATTTCACCATGAGCTTGACCTTGTTGCGGCGGCGGATATCCCGGGCGGTGTAACCGTCCTCGGTAGTTCCCGTTCCGTCGCCGTCAACGTCGATAAGCTGCCCTTTGTAGCTCGTGATATGGTTGTCGCCTAGCGCCACTTTTTTGCCGTTGGACATCACTGATAAAAGTACCATGCTCATTTTTTTACCTCCACCAGCTACTCTTTCCGTTATCGACATTTGGATCCGGTCGAAGTTCTACAGGGCTGTCTGTCCTGATTGGTTCACTAAGCTTCTTGGCGATGTATATCGTGAACGCGAACGTCTGCTGTGTCTGC
>JAIEDJ010000128.1 GCA_029068025.1 Oscillospiraceae bacterium
CTCGTCAACAGCTTTTTTAGCTGCTTCCTCGCCCTTCTTCAGACGCTCCACCTCAGCGGCAAGAGTCTTGCAGCTGTCTGCCATCTCATAAAGCTCGTTCAGGCAGTCCAGAGCCGCGAAAACCGACGCGTCCTCCTTTGTGACGCTCAGGCTTTCGGAGCAATATCCCGAGATCCTTTCCTCTATATCCTTGGCAGCGGCAACAGTCTGCTCGGAGTTGTCGGTTTTAAGTCTGTAGTTTTTTCCGCATATTGTAATGGTAACTTTTTCGTTCAGCACCTGCGAACATCCTTTCAAACTTTTTTAAAACAGATATACATCTGCACTTTATATTATATAACAAAATTTCTTTTATTGCAAGGGGTTTGGAAAATTTTTTCAATATATTGTGTATTGTCATACAAGTTTTTTGTATAAATCCGCACTTTCCCCTTGACATTCGGGAAAAAATGTATTATAATGGAAATAGTTACACATTCTGAAAGGAAGGTTTGTTATGGATACGGAAAAAATCAGCAGCCTCAAAAAAAATCTGAATTTGCTGGCAATGGTCGAGCTGATCTGCGGTTTGTTTTTGATCGTTTTCAACAGCGATTCGCTTAATATGGTAATAAAGATGTTTGGCATTATAGCAATATCTTATGGTATCATTACATTCCTGACATGGCTTTTTAAAAAGGATAAGAGCGGTGCCGCCGCGACTATTATACTTCTGGCGGCGTGCGTGACCGCGGGTCTGTGCCTTATCTTCCTTACGGAACAGATAAATGACGTATTTGCCTTTGTTACCGGGATCGTACTGATTGTTTATGGTATCATAAAGTTTCCGAATGTATTCAAGCTGAAAAAAGGCGGCTTACAAAAATGGGCTGTTGGACTGATCCCCATAGGGTTGATCCTCGCGCTTGGTGCTGTTATTATTATATTGAAATTTTCAAATTCAACGCTCGCGAACTCGCTTGTAGCGATTTTGCTTGGTATCGGATTTATTATCGGATGTATCGGCGACGTTATGACAATGGCGGGCGCGTCCACCATTGAATACGATCTGAAGCATGGCGAAGAGATCGACGCGGATCAGGAAATGATAAAGGAAAATAAAGAGTGAACCCGATAATAAAGCGCCGAAGTATAAGAAAGTTCAAGCCGCAAGCCGTTTCAAAGGAACAGCTTGCGGCTGTTGTCGCTTCCGGGATACTTGCTCCTTCCTCAAAGAACCGTCAGCCATGGCGGTTTGTTGTGTTGACCGGAAGATCCAAGGAAACCGCACTTGCCGCAATGGAACGCGGCTTAGAACGTGAAAAGCGCTGTCCGTTTCTTCCGGACAGCGCCGAGTTTCTGCCCGGAGCGGAGCATACGCTTGAAATAATGCGGCAGGCTCCCGCGCTGATATTCGTTATCAACACACTCGGTGCGGATCTTCGTTGTCCGCTTTCGGTCGATGAACGTGTTTACGAGATCTGCAACGCGCAGTCGATAGGCGCCGCAGTGGAAAATATGTTGCTTACAGCCACGGAATTGGGATTGGGCAGTCTGTGGATATGCAACATCTTCTTTGCCTTTGACGAGCTCACGGAATTTCTAAATACGGACGGCGTAATATATGCCGCTCTTGCGGTAGGCTATCCCGATGAAGATCCTCCTCCCCGTCCGAGAAAATCGATTGAGGAAACAGTGGAATGGCGGGATTAAATAGATTTTAACAAAAATAACTTACGCTCAGATCATAAATGTAAAGCCGCGAAACAGCGAGGAAAAAAATCCAAGATCAACAATAAACGGGAGACCGAGTGTTTTTCGTAGTTTCGCGAAGCGAAATCGTGATCGGAAAAGCCCATAGCCAAGATCAATGTTATAATAGAAGATCAACCCCGAGCGTTTTTCACGGTTTCGCATAGCGAAATCGCGGTCGCTCCGACCGCGAAGTGAAAAATGCGCCTGCTAAAGAGCTGAGGGCAAGCCCGCAGGGCGCAGACCGAAGCCTTTAGCGTCGAACAAAACAGCCCTCGCGCAAAGCGCGAGGGCTGTTTTGTTCGACTGGCGGAAGCGGAGGGATTCGAACCCTCGGTACGTTGCCGTACAACTGATTTCGAGTCAGTCCCGTTATGACCACTTCGATACGCTTCCGTGACTATAATATTATACACTTTTTTTTTCGGTTTGTCAAGTAGTTTTTGGAAATTTTTTAGTTTTTACATACAGAATTGAAATTTTTCTTTCATTTCTTCAACTTTTTGTAAAAAATATATAAAAAAATTGATTTAGATGTTAAAATACAGTATAATAT
>JAIEDJ010000129.1 GCA_029068025.1 Oscillospiraceae bacterium
GTAGCAGTAAATATGTCAAGGATATCGTATGTCCGGACGGCTGTGTGATGTTCAGGCTTACCGCAAGAAAGATCGGAAACGATAACCCGTTTAAGGGAAAATTCTTTGATTAAATTAACGCGGGGGTAACGGAAATGCAAATTGATTATGATGTTAGAGCAAAAGTAATGGTAGAGGCTCTGCCCTACCTTCAAAAGTACAATAACAAGGTCGTTGTAGTCAAATACGGCGGCAATGCTATGACCAATGAAACGCTGAAACATGCCGTTATGGAGGACATAGTAATGCTGTCCATTGTCGGTATCAAGGTCGTACTTGTTCATGGCGGCGGACCCGAGATCAACGATATGTTAAAGCGAGTCGGCAAGGAAAGCAAGTTTGTAAATGGTCTGCGTTACACCGATGAAGAGACCGTCGACATAGTTCAGATGGTGCTTGCGGGCAAGGTAAACAAGGATCTTGTATCAATGCTCGAAAGTCACGGCGGTTCGGCTATCGGACTGTGCGGTCTTGACGGAAAGATGATCGAGGCGGAAACTCTCGATCCGGAGCTTGGTCTGGTCGGCGAGATCACCAAGGTCAATCCGAAAATCATTCAGAACGCTTTGGATAATGGTTACATTCCGGTAATTTCCACGATCGGACGCGGCGAGGACGGAACCGTTTACAACATCAACGCAGACACCGCCGCCGCGAGAATCGCAGCCGAGATGGGAGCGCCTAGCCTTATTCTCCTTACCGATATTAAGGGGCTGCTCGAGGACAAGGACGATGAGGACACGATAATCCGTACCGTCAATGTAAGCGAGGTGCCGCTTCTCAAAAATCGGGGCGTTATCACGGGCGGCATGATCCCGAAGATCGATTGCTGTGTTGAGGCTGTTCGCCGCGGAGTAAAGCAAGCCAACATAATAGACGGCAGAATTCCGCACTCTATCCTAATCGAGCTGCTTACCGATCTCGGTGCGGGTACTATGATAATTGCATGAGGTGAATTTTAATGAGTACTATTGATCAGTTTAATAAATATGTAATGCACTCCTACGGCAGGTATGATATCGTCATGGAAAAGGGCGAGAAACGCACCGCCGTTGACGAAAACGGAAAGCAATACATCGATTTCGGTTCGGGTATCGGCACAAACTCGCTCGGCTACTGCAACGAGGATTGGGTAAACGCCGTTTGCGAGCAGGCACATTTAATACAGCATACCTCGAACTATTATTACACAAAGGTTCAGGCGGATTTTGCGAAAGCACTTTGTGAGACTGCCGGATACAAGGATATGTTTTTCGGAAACTCGGGCGCGGAGGCTAACGAATGTGCTATCAAGATCGCGCGGAAATACAGCTTTGACAAGTACGGCAAGGACGCGAAGCGCTACAATATAATAACGCTTGTGAACTCGTTCCACGGAAGAACACTCTGCACGCTCTCCGCAACGGGTCAGGACGTTTTTCACAACTACTTCTTCCCTTTTATGGAGGGTTTTATAAATGTTGAAGCAAACAATATCGAGGATCTGCGCGCTAAGCTTGACGATACCGTGTGTGCAGTAATGTTTGAGTATGTTCAAGGCGAGGGCGGCGTTTGTCCGCTCGACAAGGAATTTGTTGACGAGATATTCAAGCTCTGTGCCGAAAAGGACGTACTTACCATTGCCGATGAGGTTCAAACGGGTGTCGGACGTTCGGGAAAATTTCTTGCCGGAGATCACTTCGGACATAAGACAGATCTTACTACTCTCGCTAAGGGGCTTGCGGGCGGTGTTCCTATCGGAGTTTGTCTTGCGGGCGAAAAGTGCGCGGAGGTTCTCACTCCCGGAACGCATGGCTCAACGTTCGGCGGAAATCCAATAAGCTGCGCAGGCGGTCTGGCGGTTCTCAAAAAGGTCAACACGCCAGGATTTCTAGACGAGGTTGCCGCAAAGGGCAATTATATCCGCGAAAAGCTGCTGAAAATTCCCGAGGTCAAATCCGTTACGGGAATGGGTCTGATGATCGGTATCGAGCTTAATTCCAAAAAGGCTGCCGATATCGTCAAAGCGGCTCTGGATAAGGGTTTACTGCTGCTCACGGCTAAGACAAAGGTTCGTCTGCTGCCTCCGCTTACTATTTCTTACGAGGAGATCGACAAGGGGCTTGCTATCCTTGAAGAGCTGCTGAAATGAGTGACTTTTTAAAGCCGATCATAAAAGAAGCGGAATTTTCTGATCTGCGCAAAATATTGGAGCTTCAATATCTGGCTTATCAAAGCGAAGCAAAGCTATTTAACGATCCCGATATTCCGCCGTTAAAGCAAACTCTATCCGACATAGAAAGCGAATTCCGCAAGGGCGTTATTTTAAAAGCGCTGGATGAAAACAATGTTATTATTGGTTCTGTAAGAGGTTACTGTGATGACAAAACTCTCTATATCGGAAAATTAATGGTTCACCCGAACCGGCAGCGGCAAGGGATAGGCACAAAGCTTCTGCTTGATATCGAGAAAAGATTTCCAAATCATAGGTACGAGCTTTTTACAAGCACTAAAAGCGAAAAAAATATAGCTCTGTACAAGCGTTTTGGATCCAGTATCTTTGACGAACAGCGTGTCACTTA
>JAIEDJ010000130.1:0-7451 GCA_029068025.1 Oscillospiraceae bacterium
ATACGCAGCAAAGGCACTTTTGCCAAGAGCAACATTATAAACACGCAGTAAAGCGCCTAAGCAAAGATCAACAATTAAATACGCAGGAGAAATTTCAAAAAGCGGTTCCACGCGGCGGAGCGAAACGAAGTGAAGCGTAGCCGTGGGGGATCGGCTAGGCGGGCGTAGCCCGCCGGTTTTGAAATTTCTTTAAAATAAGGAGATTATATGGCTGTTGATAAGAGTGAGATGTTCCGTGCTGCTATTAACAAGCAGGCGGACGATGAGATAGCGGAGCTTACCGCAAAGCTCCGTGCCAAGAAGAACGCCGCGGGCAAGGCGAAGGCGGAGCTTGCCGTAAGAGAGGAGCTTGCAGCCGTCCACGCGGAGCAGAACGCCGCCGAGACACGGTTCAAGAAAGAGATGTCGCGCTGCGATTTTGAAACGGCGCGTGCTGTGCGCGTTCACCGCAAGGAGCTTATCGACGGGTTCTTCGAGGAGATACGCGGCGATCTTGTGGAGTTTACGAAGTCGACGCA
This sequence comes from Oscillospiraceae bacterium, assembly GCA_029068025.1. Lineage (GTDB taxonomy): Bacteria > Bacillota > Clostridia > Oscillospirales > Ruminococcaceae > CAG-115. The sequence goes on from JAIEDJ010000130.1 coordinate 519, forward strand.
GTACGACGGTTATCTGTGGAACTCCCTCAAGAAGGCGGAGGAAGCGTTCGGAAAGAACTGCGTGATACTCGCGGCGGTGAAGGACGTTTCACGCCTGGTGGGGATCACCAAGCTGGAGGTTCGCGCTGACAATTCCATTCTCATCGGCGGTATCTGCGCACTGGACGAAAAGCGCGGCTTGTTTGCCGATCTTTCGCTGGATAAGGCTCTTGATGACGAGATGGAAGCGTTTTCACAGCGCTCCGAATTAAGATTATAAGTTTAAGGAGACTGCTCCAATGAATACAATTTATTCGATCAACGGGCCGGTTGTCAAGGCGCAGAAAACGCGCGATTTCTCCATGCTTGAGATGGTGTACGTCGGCGAGAAGCAGCTTATCGGCGAGGTAATCGGCGTTACGGATGAGTTCACCACTATTCAGGTGTATGAGGATACCGCGGGACTTAAGGTCGGCGAGCCGATCACTCCCACGGGTTCTCCCGTTTGCGCGAATCTCGGCCCCGGGATCATCTCCAATATTTTTGACGGTATCGAGCGTCCGCTGCGCGATATGGTAAAGCTGAACGGCGCGTTTGTTTCGGAAGGAAACAGCTTGTTCTCGCTTGATACGGATAGGCAGTTTGACGTTACCGTGACCGTTAAGACGGGTCAGCTCGTGAACGGCGGCGATATCTACTGCACATGCCCGGAGACGGCGCTTATCACGCACAAGTGCATGGTGCCGCCGAACGTCTCGGGCGAGGTCGTATATGCCGCGAGAAACGGTCAATACCGCGTGAATGATACTATTATAAAGGTCAAGACCGAGGGCGGAGCTGAGGTCGAGCTTACCATGGTTCAGAAGTGGCCGATAAAGCGCAGCAGACCTATTGCGAAGCGTCTGCCGATCAATCGTCCGCTTATCACGGGTCAGCGCGTTATCGACACTATCATTCCGATAGCAAAGGGCGGTACGGCGGCTATCCCCGGCGGCTTCGGTACGGGAAAGACAATGACGCAGCACCAGCTTGCGAAATGGTGCGACGCGGATATTATCGTGTATATCGGCTGCGGCGAGCGCGGAAACGAGATGACGCAGGTTCTCGAGGAGTTCAGCGAGCTTATCGACCCGAAGTCCAACCGTCCGCTGACCGACAGAACGGTGCTTATCGCCAATACGTCAAATATGCCGGTTGCGGCGCGTGAAGCGAGTATTTACACCGGTATCACGCTTGCGGAGTATTACCGCGATATGGGCTATCATATCGCTATAATGGCGGATTCCACCTCGCGCTGGGCGGAGGCGCTGCGCGAGATATCGGGACGTCTGGAGGAAATGCCCGCTGAGGAAGGCTTCCCCGCGTATCTGCCTAGCCGTTTGTCGGAGTTTTACGAGCGTGCCGGATATGTCGAGAACCTGAACGGCACGGAGGGCAGCGTTACTATCATAGGCGCGGTTTCTCCGCAGGGTTCGGACTTCTCGGAGCCTGTTACACAGAACACAAAGCGTTTTGTGCGCTGTTTCTGGGCGCTTGACAAGTCGCTGGCATACGCGCGTCATTATCCGGCTATCGACTGGAATTCAAGCTATTCGGAATATATTGAGGATCTGTCGGAGTTTTATACAAGCAAGGTAAGCTCCGATTTTATGAAGCTGCGTCAGCAGATCTCCAATATTTTGCAGGAAGAGAATAAGCTGATGGAGATCGTGAAGCTGATCGGCGCGGACGTGCTGCCGGACGATCAGAAGCTCGCTATTGAGACCGCGCACGTCGTGCGCGTCGGATTCCTCCAGCAGAACGCTTATCACAAGGATGATACCTATGTTCCGCTTGAGAAGCAGCGGCTTATGATGAAGGTCATCTGTGAGCTGTATGATTACTCTTTGGATGCGGTCAAGCGCGGAGTTCCGCTGTCGGACATTATGGCGACAGGTCTGTTTGACAAGGTAGTCAAGATCAAATACGACGTTCCGAACGATAAGCTTAAGAAATTTGATGAATATTTCAATGAGATCCGTGAAGAGATCGGCGGCTTGACCGTCTGAGGAGGGCGCAGAATGAGTTTACAATATGTAGGACTTAAAGATATAAACGGCCCTTTGGTTGCGCTGGAGGGTGTTGAAGGCGCGGCTTTTGACGAGATCGCGCGTATCCGCATGGACGACGGCACGGAGCGTATAGGGCGCGTTGTCGAGCTTGAGGGGGATAAGGTCATCCTCCAGGTTTTTGAGGGAACGAACGGTATCTCGCTTAAAAATACGCGCACGATATTCTCGGGCAGACCGCTGGAGATCCCGCTTGCGGAGGAAATGCTCGGGCGTGTATTTAATGGTGCGGGAAAGCCTATCGACGGGCTTGGCGCGGTATTCCCCGAAAAGATGGGCGACGTCAACGGGCGTTCGCTGAATCCCGTGGCGCGGAGATATCCGCGTAACTATATCCACACGGGTATTTCTTCGATAGATTCGCTTATGACGCTGATCCGCGGACAGAAGCTGCCTATTTTCTCGGGCTCGGGTCTGTCGCATAATAAACTGGCGGTGCAGATAGTTAAGCAGGCTAAGCTGACGAGCACGGAAGATAGCTCCGGAGCGAAGGACGAAAAGTCCAGAGCGGAAGGAGAATTTGCTATCGTATTTGCGGCAATGGGCGTTCAGAACGACGTTGCGGATTATTTCCGCCGTTCGTTTGTGGAGACGGGTGCTATAGATCACGTTTGTATGTTTCTGAATCTGTCAAGCGACCCGATCATCGAGCGTCTGCTCACTCCGATGTGTGCGCTGACCGCCGCGGAATATCTGGCGTTCGAGAAGAATATGCACATTCTCGTTATTATGACGGATATGACCTCGTATGCGGAGGCGCTGCGCGAGTTTTCATCTTCAAAGGGAGAGATCCCCGGACGTAAGGGCTATCCCGGATATCTGTACTCGAATCTCGCGTCGCTGTATGAGCGTGCGGGAGTTATCGAAGGAAGCACGGGTTCGGTTACACAGATACCGATACTCACTATGCCGAACGATGATATCACTCACCCTATTCCCGACCTTACCGCGTACATCACGGAAGGGCAGATAGTTTTCGACCGTGAGCTTGATCAGAAGGGTATTTATCCGGGTCTGTCGGTGCTGCTGTCGCTGTCGAGACTTATGAAGGACGGTATCGGAGAGGGCTACACGAGATCGGATCACGCGGCGGTGTCCAATCAGCTTTTCGCGGCTTATGCGAGAGTACAGGACGCGCGTTCGCTGGCTTCCGTTATCGGTGAGGAAGAGCTTTCGGAGATCGACCGCGCTTATATGCGATTTGGAAAGCTGTTTGAGGATAATTTCTTAAATCAGGGCTTTGACGAGAACAGATCTATTGATGAAACGCTGGATCTCGGCTGGGATCTGCTGTGTTCGCTGCCGAAGTCGGAGCTTGACAGAATCGATGAGAAGCTGCTTGACGAGAAGTATGATGCCGACAGGGCGGCAAGGTTTATGTAATTGTTGGCTGTAAGTAATACCGGAGTGCTATTATACGCTTGATAAAGGACTTTCCGGCAGGATCAGCATTATAAACACGCAGAAAAAGCACTGTCAACAAGATCAACAATTAATTAGAGCAGTGAATTTCAAAAAGTGTCAAAATTTTTCTCAAGAAAAATTTTGACCGGTTCGGACTTGGCTGCTAAACGGAACGGAGCGCAGCGAAGTGGAGTGTGCAGTCAAGTCCGAATTTTGAAATTTTTTTAAATAAGGAGCGGAGATGGCGGAGCAGATTTTTCCTACTAAGGGTAATTTGATAAAGACCAAGCGGCAGCTCGCCCAAGCCGCTATGGGTTATGAGCTTATGGACAGGAAGCGCAATATTCTTGTGCGTGAGATGGTGACGCTGGTCGATGAGGCGAAGGAACTGCGTTCAAGTATTGAGAGCACGTATTCCGAGGCGTATAAGTCGCTGGAGCGTGCCAATACGGCTACGGGCTTCGCGTTTGAGCTGGCGCAGACTATTCCCGTGGAGAATTCGCTTAAGCTGACTGTTAAGAGCGTTATGGGCGTGGAGCTGCCGAAGATCGTTTCCGAGATCGAGCCTCCGACAGAGCCAGCTTATCCGATGCACCTTACCAACCCGGCATTTGACGACGCTTTTATGAGCTTCAACAAGGTGAAGGTGTTCACCGTGCGGCTTGCCGAGGTGGAGAACGATATCTACAGGCTTGCGAACGGTATTATCAAGACGCAGAAGCGTGCTAACGCGCTTAAGAATATCATTATCCCGAAGTTCAGGGAGCAGCTGAAGTTTATTTCAAACGCGCTTGAGGAGAAGGAACGCGAGGAGTTCTCAAGACAGAAGGTCATCAAGCGCAGGAAGGTTGCTAAATAGTAATTTGTCGCACTCGTTGCTCATGGCGGGTGCGATAATTTTTATTTTTCTGTAATATTCTTCTGTACAAGTTCATAGATTATGGACAAAGAATACTGTGATTCGGAGGAATGATTATGAAGATCAACAAAAAATCAATAAAGCTAACCGCATCCATCGTTTGCTGCTTTGTGGCGCTGGCAATTTGCGCGCGGTTTACCGAGCGCGCTCTCCCGACTTCCGCAACGCCGTCCGACAAGCCCATAGTGGTGCTTGACGCGGGGCACGGCGGATTGGATTCCGGTGCGGTCGGAGTGACCGGCGTTCTCGAAAAGAATATTAACCTGTCGATCGTGCTCACTTTGCGCGATATGTTGGAGATGTCGGGATTTCAGGTGGTGCTGACTCGCAGTGAGGATATCTCGATCTATGATCCCGGTATTGAGGGAATACGCAACCAGAAGCTGAACGATATGAATAACCGTCTGAAGATCATTCAGAGCTATCCCGACAGCATATTCTTGTGCATACATCAGAACAACTTCACTGATCCGAAGTATTTCGGCGGGCAGATGTTCTACAATAACAACAATCCCAACAACCGCACCCTGGCGCAGATCATGCAGAACAAGTTCGCGGTGCTCCAGCCGGGCAACGACCGCGAGATCAAGCTCTCGGGCAGCGAGCTGTTTCTGCTGAAATCAAATCCGAATCCCTCGCTGATGATCGAGTGCGGATTCTTGTCCAATCCCGATGAGGAAGCAAAGCTCGCTACATGGGAGTATCAGCAGAAGGTGGCGTTTACGATCTACGGCGGACTGATGGAGTATCTGGACGCGGTTACTCCTAAAGTGCAGGGTTAATTACATAGAAATCCCCGGAAGCAGGTTGCTTCCGGGGATATTTCATCAAGTATTGTCTTTTTTCATGCTCTCAAGGATCCGGCGCTTCTCCTCGCGGGCTTCGGCTTCCAGTCTTCTGATCTCTGCCCATCTTTCTTCTGATGTCATATTTTTTACCCAATCGGGAATGATCACCCTGTCGTCGATAAAATATTCCTTTTCAGCCATTGATAACAACCTCCTCAAATTTGATCAAATAATTTTCCCTTAATTTTTCAAGGGTTTTAAGTTGCGCATTGAATTCATCAAATCCGTCTTCGGAAAACGCTTCGACATACAAGTCATAAAGCGCTTGACTGATTTCTTGCTGTGAAGAATATATAAATATTTTTCCGTTATGACAAGCAACAACACCAAACCTGTATCCGTTTTTATAGCAGGAGTTAAAGTCATTAATGCTTGGCGGCATACTGCTTGGATGTGTATGTATCGTTATGATGTTTTCGATTTTGCTTATAGTTTTTTTGATCTTATCGGTGTAAATAATAGCTCGCTCATCGATGCTGTCCGTAACCGATAGAATAATGTCGCCGGTTTTACTGTCTATCCAATACATATCTTCATAGACAGTGCCGCTTCTGTGTATCAATGCCATTTTAGCACAATCGTATAAAGCTTTATTTACCCGCGTTATATCAGTGATCTTGTCGAATTTCCTTCGATACTCGCCGCTTTCAATATATGCTTTGTTGACAAGTGTGCTTTTATTCCTGCCGTATCTTTGCAATTCCAGAGCCATGCTGTCACTTCCTGTATATATTGTAACACTTTTTTTCTTGTCTGTCAAGTGTTTAAATTGCTGTCGGAAACGCATGATCCCCGGGGGCGGCTGCTCCCGGGGATTTTCTATGGTGAGTAAATATTTATCGGAACGCTGCCGTCCGGGGATCAATCCAAGCTCACGGTGATGATGCTCCAATGCGAATAATCGCCGTCAGACGAGCAAATGCTTGTGGTGCTGCCGTAACGGCTTTTGTAATGTCTTGTGCCGTCGCTGTCCTCGCCGATAAACTCCATGTCGCTTAACTTTTCCTCGATCCAATTTACCTTGTTTCCGTGGAAATCAAAGATCTCGCTATCGCATTCTTCAATTAACGTCATTTTGAGCTCCTTATACTCCTCATCGGAAAGCTCCTTTAAGTTAGTGACGGGCTCGGTCGGAGCGGGAATATCAGAAAAGTTTCTGGTGGTCGCCGCGCTTGCGCCGATAACGGAGACCGCGCCTGTGGTCATGATCGCCGCCGCAACGACTAATGTCTTTATTCCAAAATGCTTTTTCATAGGTCTTTCCTCCTTAATACGCGACAAAACGGAGGCTTTGATCCTGTCAGTGCGCGTTTCGGAGAGGCGCTCCGCGTTTTCGGGAGCGAGTGTGTCGAAAAATTCAAACATAATTATCAAAACCCCGTTTCATCAGAAATTCTTTCAGCTTGGATCGCGTTTTGGAGAGCGTGCTTCGCACCGCGCCCTCGGACAAGCCCGTTATCCGCGCTATTTCGGGTGTGCGTTCCCCGAAGAAATAGAACCGTGCGAATATCTCGCGGCTTTTTTCGGAGAGCGTGTTCAGCCCCTCGTCAAGGCAGCGCATTATTTCGTTCAGCTCCGCTTGGTCTTCGAGTGAAAAGGTATCCGGAATGTCCAATTCCGAGATGTCATCGCCGTTAAGTTCGGGCTGTTTCATATCGCGGAAGCGGTTCTTCAC
>JAIEDJ010000130.1:7461-7874 GCA_029068025.1 Oscillospiraceae bacterium
CTTCACGGCGTTTCGGGCACAGGCGGACAGATACGGTCTTAAGCCGCATTCCGCGTCAAGATTCGCGCGGTTCTGCCAGAGCTTGAAGAATATGTCGCTTGACAGCTCGTCAATCTCGTCCTCTGAGAGCGTGCCGCGCGAGAAATTCCTCACGATGGTACACACGTACCCCGAAAGTCCGTCTATGATCTCTCCGAGCGCCGCCGTGCTGCCTTTTTTCAGCTCGGCGGCAAGCTGTTTTTCATATTGCCGATCCATCGCGATCCTCCGTTATTATACTGATCCCACTTTAAGATTATTGAGACAGGTGCGCCAATTTCAGCACGGTTACCTTTGTTTTTATAGGAAACTCTAAGCGGGATAAGTATCACTGCGCAGTTGAGGGAGCTTTTTGCCCTCTCATTCCTATATAC
>JAIEDJ010000013.1 GCA_029068025.1 Oscillospiraceae bacterium
AAATTTTTTCGACCGGTTCTCAATTGGCTGCTAAACGAAGCGCAGCGCGCCAGCGCGGAGCGTAGTGTGCAGTCAATTGAGAATTTTGAAATTCTTTTTAAATCAAGAATTTTGAAATTCTTTTAAATAAGGAGAAAAATATGCGTAAATTTTGCTTGATAGGTCACCCCCTGGGACATTCCCTTTCGCCGCAGATCCATGAACGGCTGTTCGCGCTTTCGGGCGAAAAAGTTGAATATACCCTCGAAGACATAGCTCCCGAGGATCTTAAAGGAAAATTCGGCTTTTTGTCCGAGTTTGACGGATTCAATATCACGATCCCGCACAAGATCGGGATAATAGACTACTGCGATGAGCTTACTGACGGCGCAAAACGCTACGGCGCGGTGAACTGCGTCAAGAACGGCGATAAAAAGATCGGCACCAACACCGATTGTATAGGTTTTACAAAATCTATTGATATGCTCGGCGCATCTCTCAGCTCCATGGTGCTGCAGATAGGCTGCGGCGGCGTGGGACGTATGATAGCTATTGAGACCGCGCTTCAGGGCGGCGATCTCACCATAGCCGCGCTGAAAACCGATCTTCCGCTTGCGGAAAAGGTGATCTCCGAGATAAAGGAGCTCGCTCCCTCCGCTAAGGTGAAGACCGCCGTGATAAGCGACAGCGGTCTGTGCAATGCCGATCTCGGAAATGAGAGCTTTGATCTGCTGATCAATGCCTGCCCTGTGGGAATGTTCCCGAAGGTCGACAGAATGCCCTGCCTGCCCGAGGTGCTCGACAAGGTGAAGTTCGTGTTCGACGTGATCTATAATCCGAATGATACACTTCTCACCAAGACCGCCCGCGAAAAGGGCGCGAAGGCAATGACGGGTATGGCAATGCTGGTATTGCAGGCGGTAGCCGCTCACGAGATCTGGGACGGCGCTTCTTATAATAAGGAAGATATCGACAAGCTGATCTCCGATATGGAGGCGCTTGTATGAACAGCACGGTCTTCCTCTGCGGCTTTATGGGCTGCGGCAAGAGCCACATCGGACGAATGCTTGCGGCACAGATGAACAGAGAGCTTGTCGACCTTGACAAATATATTGTCGCCATGGAAAAGCTTTCCATTCCTGAAATTTTCGACAAATTCGGCGAACCGCATTTCCGCAAGCTGGAAGCGAAGTATATCCGCGAGCTCGCGGGCGGAAAGATCGTAGCCACCGGCGGCGGCGCGCTTATCAACGACGAGACGGCGAAATTCGCGCGGGAAAGCGGCATTTCAGTATACATCAACACCAGCTTTGAGATCTGCTACCGCCGTATCAAGGGCGACACCAACCGTCCGCTTGTGATGAACAATACCCCCGAACAGCTTGAGGAGCTGTACAACAAGCGCGCCGAGATCTACCGCCGCAACGCGACTTATATGGTAAACGGCAACACCCGCGACGACGTTATAGCAGACGAGATCAGGAAGCTGATCTACTTTTCGGAGAATTAATCGGATATGGTAATTACAAACGTTAATATCAAATCAATGTCCGGCAATGACTACGACAGCGGCTTTGTCCGCTTCGAAAGCACGATCACCGAGGTCGGCGATATGCGCGATTATGTTCAAAACGGCGATGAGGAGCTGGACGGCGGCGGCAAAACGCTCTATCCCGGCTTTGTGGACGCGCACTGCCATCTTGGAATGTGGAGCGACGCACTCACTTTCGAGGGCGACGACGGCAATGAGGACACCGACCCGTCAACGCCGCATTTGCGCGCTATCGACAGCATAAACGCGATGGACAGATGCTTTGCGGACGCGGTGAGCGCCGGAGTAACCTGCGTGTGTACGGGAGTCGGCAGCGCGAACCCGATAGGCGGATCGTTCGCGCTTATCAAGACCCACGGCTCCAAAAGAGTGGACAAGCTGATAGTCAAGGAGCCGATAGCGATAAAGTTCGCACTCGGCGAGAATCCAAAGAACACATATAATGACCGCGATGAAGCCCCCGTGACCCGAATGGCGACCGCCGCGATAATTCGCGAACAGCTCTCCAAGGCGCTCCGTTACAAGGAAGATCTCGAGGAATACGAACGGCTCAAGGGCACGGACGACGAGATCTCCAAGCCCGACTTCGACGCGAAATGCGAAGCGCTGATCCCGTTATTTGACAAGGAAAAGCCGCTCAAAGCACACTTCCACTGTCACCGCGCGGACGATATCTTCACCGCGGTGCGCATCTCCAAGGAATTCAAGCTTGATTATGTGCTTATCCACTGCACGGACGGCGGGATAATCGCCGACGAGCTTGCCGAGGACGCGCCCGCCGTCGTGGTCGGACCGCTTTTCGGCGATCGGGGCAAGCCCGAACTTGCCCATCACGATATCACGACGCCAAGAATACTCTCGGAGAACGGAATAAAATTCGCGATCTGCACCGATCACCCCGAAACGCCGATACAATATCTGCCGCTGACGGCGGCGCTTGCGGTTCGCGGCGGATTATCGCGTGAGGAAGCGCTGCGCGGGATCACGATCACCGCCGCGGAAGTTCTCGGAGCCGATGACAGAGTGGGTTCCATCGAAGTCGGCAAGGACGCGGACTTCTCGCTGTTCAAGGGCGATCCGCTTGATCTGATCGTAACTCCCGAGATGGTTTTCGTCAACGGAAACCTTGTTTATATCAAAAGATAAAAACGTTATAAAGGCGCGTAAAGCCAAGAACAACGCAAACACCGCGCAGCATAGGCTCTCACGCCAAGATCAACGTTATACAGGACAGTGAATTTCAAAAAGTGTAGAAAAATTTTAAAAATGATCAAAAAAATTTTTCGAGCGGTTCCGACTTGACGGCTAAGCGTAGCGCGTTAGCGCGGAGCGTGAGCGTTTTGCGAAGCATAATGCGGCCAAGTCGGAATTTTGAAATTCTTTTAAAATAAGGAGTAAAAAATGCGTGAAATAAATGCTGAACTGATAACCAAAACCGTTGCCGAGCTTTGCGTCGAAGCCAACCTTCACCTGCCCTCCGGTATGCGTGAGTGCATAGAGCGCTGCGCTGCCGCTGAGGAAAGCGAACTTTGCAGGAGCGTTCTCGGCGATATAACCGCCAATCTCGACTGCGCCGATGAACTCGGTGTTCCTATATGTCAGGATACCGGAATGGCGGTGATCTTCGCGGAGATCGGTCAGGACGTGCATATCACCGGCGGCAGCTTCGAGGACGCGGTAAACAAAGGCGTTGCAGAGGGTTATGTCAATGGAAAACTTCGTCTCTCGGTAGTAGCCGATCCGCTTGAACGCGTGAACACCGGGAACAATACCCCGGCTATTATTCATACGCGGATAGTCCCCGGCGACAAGATCAAGCTGAACGTCGCCCCCAAGGGCTTCGGCAGCGAGAATATGAGCCGCCTTAAGATGTTCACGCCGTCGGCGACTAAGGAAGATATTGTAAAGTTCGTTGTGGAGACCGTCTCCGTCGCGGGCAGCAACCCCTGTCCCCCGATAGTCGTGGGCGTGGGTATAGGCGGCGACTTTGAGTACTCCGCACTGCTGGCGAAAAAGGCGCTCTGCCGCGACCTGAACACCCGCCACCCGGATCCGCTCTATGCCGAAATGGAGCAGACCATGCTCACAGAGATAAACAAGCTCGGCATTGGCTCTCAGGGCTTCGGCGGCACGGTCACCGCGCTGTATGTTAACATTGAGAAAGCCCCCACCCACATAGCGGGTTTGCCCGTTGCCGTGAATATGGGCTGCCATGTAACTCGCCACGCCGAAAAAATTTTTTAAAAATTTGCAGCATTTTTTACTTCTATCAGGTATTATATACAGAACGGTGGTTTTATGGAATTTTCTTTAAAAACCTCTGAGAGCTTTGACGAGGTCATGCGGCACTACACGCCGACGGTATACCGCATAGCGTTCACACGGCTCGGAAACGCCGCAGACGCGGAGGACGTGTCGCAGGACGTTTTTGTGAGATATTTCAAAGCGGATCTCACCTTTGAGAGCGAGGAGCACCGCAAGGCATGGCTGCTTCACTGCGCAGTGAATTGCGCAAACAGCTTTGCTTCATCCGCATGGAAGCGGCACAACCGGGATCTTGAAGGGCTTGAACAGATCCCGGACGAACGCTCTGTTGAAGAGTCGGCGGAACGCTCCGAAGCGCGCGAAAGTGTTCTGAAAGCCGTAATGCAGCTTCCGCCTAAATACCGCACGGTCGTCTATCTGTTCTATTTCGAGGATCTTTCGACCATGCAGATATCAAATGTGATCAAGGTGCGGGAATCCACCGTTCGTTCACAGCTGTCACGCGCGCGTGAGCAGCTCAAGAAAATGCTTAAAAAATATCGGGAGGAGGCGGAATTCGATGAATTTTAAAGACGAATATAAAAACGAAATGCAGAATATCTCGCCTACCGAGGAACAGTGCGAACGTATTCGCAGCGGAGTTATGCGCAAGCTTTCGGAAACCTCTCCCGTAAAAAAGAAAAAGCCGCTGTACCTCAAGATCGCTGCGGTCTCCGGAGCTGCGGTCTGCGCGGCGGCTGTCGTGATCGTTATTTTCGCGGGAACGCATTCGGCGCTTCATATCAGCGGCTCCGAAAATATGATTGCCTCTCCTACAGACCCCGGCAACGGTATAACGGGCGGCGCTGCGAATGAAGCCAACACATCCGACTTCTCGTTCGACGGCTCATACTCTTCCGTGATCGACTGCGCTCCCAACAGCGAAAAGAATGAAAGCCCCCATTCTACACTATCTTCGTCTCATGATTATTCACAGAACAGCGGTGACCAGGGAAATGACACACCGCCCACGGAAGGTATGTCGGACACCCCTTATCTGACATTCTCCGGTGACAAAAGCTCCTGTGTTGTTACAAGAGACGGCGCAGCGTACACATACTATACATCTGAGGATCACATCGCCGGATCTTCTTCCGAGGATAAAGCCGTTGCGGCAGACTCCAATCTTGATATGGAGCTTTTTGTACAATTTGACGAAAATATAATGACGGTTTTTTCAAAGGACGGAAGTCTTTTCGGCGTATATATAAAATAACCCGACCGTACAATGCTCCTTGCATTGTACGGTCAGACTGTAGAAAAAGTTCTTTTTCGGGATTCCAAAGGGCAGCGCCCTTTGGCGGGGTGCGGGGCGGAGGTCTGTCGGTCAGCCCCTCTGTCACTGTGTGACATCTCCCCGGCGGGGAGTCACCCGCTATTCTCTCTCCCCCTCTCCCCGAGAGGGGTTTTTATACAAGCTGACCGTACAATGCTCCCTGCATTGTACGTTTTTTTACACTTTAGCATTTTTACATAAAATAAAAAAATTTTTTGAAAATTTTGTGAAAATAACAAAAAACCTCTTGCAATGTTGAAAACTTTGTGTTATAATGTATATAGTCAGAGAGAGGGAAACGGGAGAATTGCGCCCGCACCCTATATTTCTGTCATCAGAAGCATTTTTTCTCAATATATTTGTTCTGTCCGCTTTTTGCCGCGGATATTTCATCTGATTATCGCGATATGCCCCCGAAGGAGTGATCCGTATGTTGAAGTCTACCCCCGAGACCGCTATCCTGAACAGCGGTAATCCTGCTTTTACCATGAAATACAAGCCCGACTTTCCCATCAGATTTTTCTGCGGACAAAATCCGTTCTCCGGGGGTGACTCCGTATTGCTTGGGGATATTATTCATCCCGACGACTACCAGCCCTTCTGCGAGGTAGTCGGGGAGGTCATAAGCAAGCAGCGCGGCAGCGTGAAAAGTCACGCGCGTCTTAAGTGCGGCGAAAAATATCTGTGGTATTACATAAGCGCGTCGCCCGTTATGCGCGAGGACGGTTCTTTACAGGAATTCTGCGGAATGATGTTTGATGTTACCGAATATCTTGACTGCGAGGGCGACGATCTTGTTATGCGCCGTTTCCGCAACAAGGCGGAAGCATCTATGAAATCAGCCGAGACAGCCCCCCGCCTGCTTGATATTCTCGGGCATGATTATCTTGAACGTATCCAGCAGCCGTTTTCCATGATAAAAGGGCTGTATTCCGCTATCGTTGATGCCGAGGGCAAAATGATCACGCCCGCGTTCGGTCAGGATAAAAAGATAAATCTCAACAAAATGAGCTATCAGCGCAAAAAGAGCATACGCATAAGACATAAGACTGTCGGATCATGGATAATCGCGGGAGAATCCATCGATGATATAAACCAATCCGCGCCGCTGCTCGAGACCATGGTGCAGACTGTCTCCGAGATCGCCAACTCCTATATAGTTATCAGCGAGGAAATGGAGAATTCCCAGAACGCCAACAAGCTTCTCGGTCAGAACTTCGAGGATCAGATACTTGTGAACAATCTGTATTCTCTTATTCTCAAAAGCAAGGACACAAGCTCCTCATTCAGCAGCATTATCCCGCTTATCAAGGAATATTTCGAGCTGGACGACATACTGTTCTACGCCGATGCTGTAAAGCCCGTCAAGGTATATCATTGGGACGAGGCGGGAAGCATTACTCCCGTCGTCGTTGATACGCCGAATATTGAGACGGTCAGCCGCGAGCTTGAAAGCAACGCGGTCTACTGCACGGACGAACAAGCGCTGAAAGGCGTTCCCGGCAAAAACCGCAGCTGTGCGCTGTCCCGTGTTTACGAAAACGGCGCGACAAAGGGCGTACTGCTGTTCGTTTCGCACGAGCCGCGGCGCGAGTGGTCAAACCGCGACCGCAAGGTCATCAAGAACATCACTCAGATACTTTCAACGGTGATCTACCGTTCGTTTATGGAGAACGAGCTTGCCGCCTCTCAGGAACATCTTCTGCGGCTTGCCTACTACAATACCACAACGGGTATCCCCAACCGCAGCGCGTTCGAGCGCGATTTCCGCAAGAACATTTCCGAAGGGCTGCACGGCGCGGTTATTTCCGTGGAAATAGCAAATCTCAAGGAGCTTTCCGAGATATACAACACTCAATACACAGACGAGATAGTCCGCAGTATTGCCGAATACATCGCGGCTGTTCCCGCGGACTGTGAGAAGATGATCTACCGCTTTTCCAGTGATATCCTCTTTGTGACGCTCATCGGCGCGCCGCGGGAATCCGCCATGCGCTTTGCGCAGACTATACTGCTGAAATTCCGTTCGCCATGGTTCCTGAACGATAACGAAAATCAACTGGACATCTACGCGGGGATCAGTCTGTTCCCCGAGAACGCCGACGAGGTGTGCGACTGCGTCCGCGCGTCCACACGCACGCTGCGGCTTGCCAAGGAGCGCAATCTTCATGACGCGGTAAGCTATTCCGACGGTCTTGAGGAAAAGCTTGACGACAACAAGCGTATGAGGAGTCTAATCGCCGATTCCGCTGAAAACGATTTCAACGGCTTCTATTTTCTGTATACCCCCGTTGTGGACGCGAACACGGGAGAGCTTGAATGCTGCGAAGCGCACCTTTTCTGGGGAAACGGAGATATAATCGTTTCCAAGGAGCGCTTTCTGCCGATCATAGAAAGGATCTCGCTTTCCACGGAGCTGTATACTTATGTGGTGGAACGCTGCTGTGAATTCTGCGCGTCGGTGCGGGAGATAGGCATTTCGGACTTCCGGGTGAGCTATTCAATTCCCGCCGATATGCTTACGATAGACAAGGGCGTTGCCATTCTCCAGAAGGCGCTGCTTGAATACTCACTGCCGCCGAACGCCATCAGCATATGCGTTTCGGAAAGCGAGGGTACGCTTGGGAGCAGCCCGGCGCTTAAGCAGTTCCACACAACAGGAGTAAACATAATAGCCGACGACCGCGGCGGAAACTTCTTTACGGCCGCCCCTCTGGAGAATCCCTTTGTAAGTATGATAAAGCTGCGGTGCCGCCGCCTTTCCGACGACCCGATCTCTGCGGCGTTCGTGCGTTCGTTGATAGAACGCGCCCACTCCAAGGGGCTTAAGGTCTGCGTAAAGGGAGTTGACAATCACGCGGCGCTTGAAAACGCGAGAAGCTTCAACGCGGATCTGATCCAAGGAATAATCAACGGCCGTCCGCTGCATACCTCGGAATTCTTCAGAAAAATGGTGATGAACCGCGTTCCGAAGATCTGATCATCCTACCCAAGCCAAGATCAACACTATTAAGAGCAATGAATTTCAAAAAGGTCGAAAAAATTTTAACAAACAACAAAAATTTTTTCGATCGGTTCTCAATTGACGGCTAAGCGGAGCGGAAAATGCAGCGCTAAATTAGAATAACACACCTGATGGAGACCGGCCTTTACACACAATCACAAATGGTGATAGAAGCCTGCGCTGCATTTGGAGCGCAGTGTGCCGCCAATTGAGAATTTTGAAATTCTTTTAAATCACCCCCCTCGTCAGCATTATAAAACCAGCCAAGATCAACGCTTTAAAGGTTTATTTACAAGCTGAGAGCAAGGGCTTCGCCCTGCCCGTTTTTGAATTTTTTAAAAAATTGTACAAAAAGCCGAAGATGTTAAAAATTTCTTCGGCTTTTTATCATATTTGGCGAATTTTATTTTTCGGAGATTTTCTATTGAAATTCGTTGAAAAAAGGTATATAATAAATATGTATGGAACTTTATATTATTATATCATATAGGGAAATAAAATGAAATCAATATTAAACTATCTCGGCGGGTATTTCCGTCATATTGATAAGATCCTCCCGATCCTCTGCATAGGTCTTACGGTGTTCAGCATTTTTCTTACCAATACCATGACATATGACACGATGGCAAGCGCGATCAAACAGGGCGACGTCAATGTCAAAACACAGATCGCCGCCGGAATTCTGGGAATAAGCATTGCTTTGATGATCAGCCTTATAAACTATAAGTTTATAGCGAAAATGTGGTTTGTATACGCGCCGATAGCGGTGATACTGCAAATGCTGCTGTTTATTCCGTCACTGACCATAAAGCGCGATGACGATTCGGCGTGGCTCAATCTCGGCTTCATCACGATCCAGCCGTCTGAGATATTGAAATTCGCGTTTATCCTCACGATCGCGACGCATATAAACAAGCTCGGCGATAAGCTGAATTCTCCGAAGCATCTTCTGCCGCTGCTTGCTCACGGATTATTTCCCGTAGGACTGATCATTATTCAAGGAGACGCGGGCTCGGCGCTGGTATTCCTGTTCATTTTCGTCTGTATGCTGTTTATGGCAGGGATCTCGTGGAAATATCTTGTTGCGGGAGCGGCGGCTGTTCCTCCGATATTATATGTTGCGTGGAACTTCATAATGAAGGATCATCACCGTCAGCGTTTCCTCATACTTTTTGACAAGGAGATGCAGGAAGCCGAACGCCGCGTCAAATTCTATCAGCAGTATAATGGCAGAATGGCTCTCGGCTCCGGTCAGCTCAGAGGGTTGGGCTTTAACGCGGATAATTACACATTTATCCCGGAGGGCAGAAACGACTATATTTTCTCGTATATCGGCATGACGTTCGGATTTATCGGCTGCATGATCGTGGTCATCGCACTTGCGGTACTGTGTTTGAAGCTGCTGTCCGACGCGTCGGGAGCGCAGGATATGCTCGGACGTATGATCTGCGTCGGAGTTTTCGCAATGGTTTTCTTCCATTGCATTGTAAATATAGGAATGGTGCTTTGTGTGACGCCTGTCATCGGTATCCCGCTGCCGTTCGTCAGCCAGGGTGGAACGGCAATGCTGATGATGCACGCCTGTATCGGACTTGTGCTGTCAGTGACGGCGCACCGGGAAAAAGCAAAGCATATGTTTTACACGGAGAAAGACTGATTATGCAATTGGGAGATTTGACTTATGAAACCTTTTATTCGTGATCTGAAAGCACTTTGTCCGAATCACTATGAAGCTCAGCTCAGACGTTACAGAACCGCCGAGATCGGCTTTGCCGAGCATTTCGGAACGCTGCATGAGCACCGCTTTTTTTCCGCGCCCGGCTGCACGGAGATCTGCGGCAGTCAGACCGACCACAACAACGGAAAGGTGTTCGCGGCAAGCGTTGACGCCGACACTATTGCGGTAGCTCAGCTCTCCGATGACGGCATCATCAGGATCAAGCCCGATGACGCGCCCGAGTTTTCGGCGAATATCAACGAGCTTGACATAAGCGATGACGAAAAAGGCACTCCGACCGCGTTCCTCAAGGGACTGATAAAGAGCTTCAAGAAAAACTGCTTTGAGGTCGGCGGATTCTGCGCGTTCACTTCCTCCGCAGTCTCGGATAAGGCGGAGCTTTCGCGCCGCGCGTCGTTTGAGGTACTTATCGGCGCGGTCATCTGCCATCTGTTCAACGGCGGACAGATCCCCCAGATGAAGATCGCCCAGCTCGCGCATAACGCGGACAAGAATTATTATAAAGGTGATCAGCATATCACAAAGCAGGCAGCCTGCGCCGCGGGCGGCTTTACAATGATCGACTACCGCGATACCGACACACCGATAATCGAGGGGATCCATTGTAATTTTGCCGACTACTCCCACGCATTGTGTATCGTCGACGCAAAGGACAGAACCGCTGATTTCTCCGAGGAGCGCCTTACTATAGAACGCGAGATGAAGGCTGTAGCGGGATTTTTCGATTGTGATACGCTGCGCTCCATCGCGCTGCCCGATATAATGCTGAACATAAACGATCTGCGCCGCACATTCGGCGACAGAGCCGTGCTGCGCGCCGTTCATTTCTTCTACGAAAACGAGCGCGTGGAAAGAATGATCCACGCGCTCAAGAATGAAAATTTCGATGACTTCCTTCACGCCGTCAAGGAAAGCGGAGACTCGTCGTTTAAATATCTCCAGAACGTCTGTCCCGCCTCCGACGTGAGCAAGCAAAGCCTGTCAATAGCACTGAACGTTGCCGAAAGCACGCTTCACAGGAAAGGCGCGTGCCGTATTCACTCCGACGGCTTTTCGGGAACGATACAGGCGTTTGTACCGTTTGAGGATCTGCAGCAGTTCAAGATGAACCTTGAAAAGGTATTCGGCGCGGGCAGCTGTCATGTGCTTACCGTCCGTTCCGTAGGAGCAACGGAAGTAACGCTTGATAATTGACAATCGTCAGTCCGTTTCAAACTCGCTCATCTGCTTTATCAGCATGATATCGACCAGCGCGTCGGTGAGGATCCCGTTTTCGGTGTATTCTTCGCTGAACACCTTGCCGTTTTCGCGGATCGCCGCCGAAAGCCCCGCCTTATCGTAAGGCAGCAGCAGCTTCATTCTGCGCGAGGTCTGCGGAAGATCCCGCGCGACAGCCGCCAGAAGATCATCTATCCCTTTGTTCTTAAGGGCGCTGATCTTGACGGTATGGTCGTCCGTGCTGATATTTTCGTCGATCTTGTCGCACTTGTTGAGCACGGTAACAACGGGTATCTCGGCTGCGCCAAGCTCCGCGAGAGTTTTCAGAGTAACATCCGCCTTTTCGGCAAAATCGCTGTCCGATACGTCGCAGACATGGATAATGATATCCGCGCAGGCGGCTTCCTCAAGCGTCGACTTGAACGCCTCTACAAGGTGGTGCGGCAGCCGGCGTATAAGCCCTACCGTATCGACGAGCAGCAGGCTCCGTCCGTCGGGAAGCTCAATAGCGCGGGCTGTCGGGTCAAGCGTCGCAAACAGCTTGTCCTCGGCAAGCACGTCCGCTCCCGTCAGGAGGTTAAGCAGCGTGGACTTTCCCGCGTTGGTATAGCCAACGATAGCGCCGACCTGAACGTTATCCTTCTTTCGGCGTGACCGCGAGTAACCGCGCCGCTCCGTAAGCTCCGCAAGTTCCTCGGAGAGCTTGTCGATCCTGCGGCGAATGTGACGGCGGTCGGTCTCGAGCTGAGTTTCACCCGGACCGCGCGTTCCGATGCCGCCGCCGAGACGCGAAAGACTTGTTCCCAAGCCCATAAGGCGCGGCAGACGGTACTTTAACTGTGCAAGCTCCACTTGCAGTTTGCCCTCGCGCGAGACGGCGCGTCCCGCGAAAATATCGAGTATCAGCATAGTTCGGTCGATAACGCGAACGTCCGTTTCGTCCTCGATGTTGCGGATCTGAGACGCGGTAAGCTCACAGTCGAATATCAGCAGCGTTGCGCCGAGACTTTGGCACAGCTCCTTGACCTCGGCGAGCTTGCCTTCCCCGATAACGGTCGCGGAATCGTAAGCCTCACGCTTTTGGATAACACGGGCGATCTCCTCCGCTCCCGCGGTCTGCGCAAGCTCGGAAAGCTCGTCCATGGAAACGTCGGGATCGTATTCCCCGATATCGGCAGAGACCAGAATTGCTTTTTCAATTTGTTTTTCCTGCATAAAAATTCTCCTTTCACAATAAGGTTGGAGAATGAGTAACCCTTATATTATAGCAGAATACAAACGATTTGTCAAGTTTTTTAGGAGAAAATATGTCTTGGTATTTTATTGTTGATACTTATATTGACGAACAAGCCGGACGCGGCGAGTATGACGAATACATTCGGCTGGTAAAGCCTATTGTTGAAAAATACGGAGGCAAATATCTTGTGAGGACCGAAAACATTACAGCATTGAGCGTTAAGCGAACCCCGAACCGCGCTATTGTTATTAAATTCGATTCAAGGGAACAGTTGGACAAATGTTTTTCTTCCGACGAATATAAAGCCATCATGTCAAAGCGGACAAACAGCGTTGACAGCAGAGCCATTATAGCGGAAGGCTTGTAATGATAAGGCGGTGAACAAGTTATGTACGACCGTTACAGCGACACTTCAAAATTTATAACCGACCCGAGCGAATGGGTGCTCGACGGCAACGGATTTGTGTATATTTCCGGCGAGGACGACTATGACATCGCGGTGGATTTTGAACGGTGCTTCTGCTCGTTCGAGGAGCTTAAACCGTTTATCGCACTTGTCGTGGAGCATTTAAACGAGCTTGACAACACAGTCCGGCGGTTTGACAACAAGCAGCACGGATTTTCACCCTTGCGGGAGACGAATGATTATTTGAATTTGATAAGCTTTCCCAAGTCGTGTTTTGTTACGCTCGAATATGTCTGCACGGACGTTAATTCGCAGTTTGACGTGTTGTTTGAATATAAAAACGAGCGGTTTTATCTTAAGGAATTCGGCTTGTTGAAGGATATTCCCGAGGACTGGGACGAGGGTGTTTGAAAGGCGCAGCGAGGTATTAAATGATCAATAGCAAACACGAAACCTATTTGAATTTACAGCCGCTCCGAATACCGCCGCATTGGACTATGGAGCTTAACAAGCTTGAGGATATCGACCCGGAAACCCTGCCTCCCGAGGACAAAACTTGGCTGTTCGCTTTCAATGAGGATATCCTCCATATGTATTCCATAATCAGCCGCAAGCGAAATAAGCAGACCGAGGAGCAAAAGCTCGGTATCGATCTGGGGTGGTATCCCGACGGCGACCCGAACGGAAATTTCGTCCTGCAAGCCGTGCTGAATGAAGACTGGCTTGATCCTCTGATGAAATTTTCCTCTCGGAACAAGAACGAGATAGTGAACACTCTCGAAAAATGGCTGTGGAAGGATCTTATGCCCGTGCGGTTCATTGACGAGGAATATTTCCATAAAAACCATAAAATAAAGTTCAAGCCTTGAGAAGATCATTTTGTGTTTTCCCCGCCAAAGGCGGGGAAAACACAAAAAATGCAACAAATATACCTGACCCGCAATTCGCGAAAGCGAGCGTGCGAATGAAGCGTAAGCGGAGTGAGTACGCTCGGCTAGGACAAACCGCAGCGAAGCGAGGATTTGTCCGGTTCGCGGATTGCAAATTGAAATAAGGAGTTAAAAATGAAATTCAAGAAGTACGATGTGCTGATAGTCGGCACGGGAATTTCCGGCATTTATGCCGCGCTGAATCTGGACAGCTCGATGTCTATCCTTATGCTGTCCAAGAAGGAACTTACCCTGTGCAACTCGGCGCTTGCTCAGGGCGGCGTGGCGGCGGTAATGGACAAGGAGCACGACGACAGCGAGCTTCACATTCACGACACCATGGTCGCGGGTCAGTTCAAGAACGACCCCGATCAGGTCAAGCTGCTTGTCGAGCAGGGACCGCGCGATGTGGAGCGCCTTGTCGAGATGTACGGCGTTGATTTTGACCGCAACGAGGACGGTTCTCTGGCATTGACGCTCGAGGGCGGACATTCGCGCCGCCGCATAGCCCACCACAAGGACACCACCGGCTTTGAGATCGAGACCGCGCTTATCGGGCAGGTTCAGAAGCTCAAAAATGTTTCGGTTATTAACAACTCCGTGCTGTGCCGCCTGGAACGCGAGGGCAGCACATTCTTCGCGGATGTGATCACCACCGAAAACGGCGCGCATGAGTACTACTGCTCCGATAATGTAATAATGGCTACGGGCGGTATCGGACGCGTGTACGGTTTCACGACCAACTCCGCTATAGCCACGGGCGACGGCATCCAGCTCGCGTATAATCTCGGCGCGGAGATCAAAAACTTAAGCTATGTTCAGTTTCATCCGACGGCGTTCGCCGACCGCAAGAATCAGGAGTGCTTCCTGATCTCGGAAGCGGTGCGCGGAGAGGGCGCGTATCTGCTGAACTGCAACAAAGAGCGCTTTATGCCGGGCTACGAACCCGAGCGCAAGGAGCTTGCCCCGCGCGATGTTGTCTCCAAGTGCATTATGGAGGAACAGAAGAAAACGGGCAGCGACGAATTCTGGCTTGACATCTCCTACAAGGACACGGATTTTATCAAACACCACTTCCCCATGATCTATGAAAAAGTCCTTGAAAAGGGCTACGATATGACAAAGGAGCCTATTCCGATCTACCCATGTCAGCATTATCTTATGGGCGGCATAAACGTAGACGACAAGGGCGCTACCAATATCCCCGGACTGTACGCTGCCGGAGAATGTTCGCACACGGGCGTTCACGGAAAGAACCGTCTTGCCAGCAATTCCCTGCTTGAAGCGCTGGTATTCTCGCGCCTTATCGCCGAGGACATAAACGCCAAGAAGATCACACATACTAACGGTGAGCTTGTGGACTACGATATGAGCAGCCCCGACGGCAAGTCGTTCCCCGAAGGGATCCCCGCGGAGGTTCGGCAGATCATGCAGCGCTCCTATTTCGTTTACCCGGATTACGAGGAAGCGGAGCGCGGTCTGAAGCGCATCACCAAGCTTAAAGAGCTTCTGGACAACGGCAGCTTCGCGGTCACAGCGGAATTTGTGGAAACAAAATCCCTTGTGACAGTAGCCTATATAATACTTACCGAAATAATAGACAGAAAGGACACAGACAAATGACATTACTTCCGTTTTACGTTGACGATCTGATCAAAAAAGCTCTCGAGGAGGACATCAACTACATTGACAGCACCACCGACCTGCTTATCCCCGAGAACAGCTATTCCGACGCGTATTATATGGCGAAGGCGGACGGCGTTGTGGCAGGTCTGGACATCGCGGCACGCGTTTTTGAGCTGCTCGATCCCAAGATCGATATAAAATTCCTCGTTCACGACGGCGATAAGGTAGCAAACGGCGAAAAGATCGCCACTATCAAGGGACACACCCGCGCCATGCTCAAAGCGGAGCGAACCTCGCTCAATCTGCTCCAGCACATGAGCGGCATCGCGACCTACACAAGAAAGTGCGTTGATCTTGTTGCGGGAACAAAAGCGTCCGTTGCGGACACGCGCAAAACGCTCCCGGGTCTTCGTCCGCTCCAGAAATACGCGGTAACGCTCGGCGGCGGGCGCAATCACCGCTTTCACCTGA
>JAIEDJ010000131.1 GCA_029068025.1 Oscillospiraceae bacterium
CATTCGTAAGACAAAGCCCGGAGATATTATACAGGGTAAAGGAAACGGCTTTTATCAGACTATGATCGTCTATTCGTATGATGAAAACTCAATAACCCTGCTTGACTGCGATAATGATTACAAGTGCGGTATTCAGCTTCGTACACGCGATTGGGCAAGGTTCTCCGGTTCGTTCAAGCAGTATACCATTTACCGCGCGGCAAATTATCCCGAGCAGAAGCCGACCGAACCCGATACATCTAAGCCGAGCACAACAAAGAAGGGCGATATAAACGGTGACGGCAAGGCAAATATGGCGGATGTTACGGCGCTATTGACGGCAGTTATAATGGGAAAAACCACAGATTTGCAGAAATACGATTTTAACGGCGACGGCAAAGTCGGTTTTGCCGATGTTTCGGCGCTGTTGACGTATGTTGTCTCGTTATAACGTTTATTAAAGGCAGCATCGCGAAAACAGTTTGAATATAATCGGCAGTGGGGGTATGTCCGGCGGGCAATATCCGAACACATAATAATGCGGAGGTTCTATGGAAAACACACAGATAACAAATTGCAATATATGCGGCGCTCAGCTTATAAATGGCGTGTGCCCAAGCTGTTACCCTCAGATGTTTGTACAGTCGCCGCAATATGTTAATGTGCAGCAGCCGCAGTACAATATGCCGCAGTCAAACGGTGTAGTTTATCCGAACAATGAGTTTGTTGAAACAGATGAAAAGTTTATCACCGCTATTGGGAACAGCGTTGCACAAAATTTTTTCACATCCGGTTTTTTGGGCTCAAACGGAGCGGTGCTGACCAACAAGCGCTTTTATTATAAGGGCAAGGCGTACTCGGTCGGTAGTTCGCTGCTACAGAAAACAGAGTGTATTGTGGAATTGTCGGAAATCACGGCTGTGCAAATCACACGCAGGGACAAGCTGTTTGGTTTTATCATCGCAGCTCTCATATGTCAGGTAACGGCGTTCATCTTTTTCATACAATTAAGCCAATATAAAATCATTTCGCCATATGGAATATTTTTTCAATTTTGGGCGCTGTTCTTTGCAATAGCTGGCATACTGTCGATCAAAAAAACACTTTGTGTAGTATTCAAGGGCGGATATGTTTCGATCCCTATAAAGCTGACCAGCTTTTCACAATGTAAAAAATTTCTTCGCCGGACACTTCTTGCACGCAAGGCTCTTCTTGAAAGTCAAATGACGGAAAAGTCCTCGAGATCTCTTAAAACATCGGTTTGATATTTATAGTAACACCACACAACCGGCGAAAAAGAATTTCAGCCGGTTGTGTGGTGTTGCCTATATTTAGGTATGGACAGCTTTCGCATTATGTGCATTTTGAGGAGGAAATATAAATGAAAATAAAAAAGATTTTTGCTCTGCTGCTTACGGCGGTTATGCTTTGCGGATGTTCTAACAAATCGCGTGAGGACGAGCTTCAATCGCAGATTGATGACTTGAGATCACAGCTTGAAAATCAAGACGGGAAAAGCTCGTCAAACACCGACAGCGTTGCTGACAACTTCGACACTCCCCAATTGGATTCAAACAATATATTTACCATAATTGACAGCATCTACAACAAATTAACCATAATTAACACCACTTACAATGGAATTGATTGGGATAATATTCCCGAGGCGCCCGCGAGCGATTTCGGCTATCGTGTTTTTTATGGTGAAATTGCCGAGGATTCGGATCAAATTGCGGGATACTCCGGCGATGGCAGTGAGTTTATCAAATCGATTTTTATATTTGACTATTACGGGCACGATAAAAATGTCAAAATTCCAAAAGAAATTGACGGTCTGCCTGTGACTGTGATGGGAAGTTTGTACGGAAACGGGTATTATACAAGTTGGAATCATTTGGATAGTGAATGGGTAGAGGTTCAGTGGGATAGTTCGGTATTCAGAGACACCGGTGTCGAGAATGTTTTTATTCCGGAGCACCTGAGATCTATCTGTTATACAGCATTTGACGATTGCAGCACGCTTAAAAGCATTTCTGTCGATCCGAACAATCTCTCGTTTTTTTCGGAGGACGGAGTTTTGTTCGTGGATGCCTATGTTATGCGCGGGACGGCGTATAGTAACAAACTATCGGTATACTCCAAGCTGCCGCAATATACATATTTAAAATCAAACTCGGGTGAACTGCTCGATTTTGATGTACAGGATCGCGGTGAAACGGTCAAGAAAACGCCCGCTTGTATGTTTTATGATTGTTATATTGACAAGAGAATGGATAAATTCTGCCTGACATCAAGAGTCGTAAAGTTCATGGACGGGACTTACGGCGCGGAGGATCGCGTATTGGGGGGATATATACCGATTGAAGAAAGTCAATTTAAGCGGGCTGCGTTGCCTTATCTTTTCAGATATCCCGAGGGAAAGAGCGATGAATCGTATACGATAAAGATACGTAAATTGACCAAAGCGTTTGATGAGGACGGCGACGAAATATCAGATAGTACTGCTTGGTTATATGATCCAAACGGCTTCGTAACACGTTCGTTTAAAAACGCGCAGTTCCTTAAAGAATTGAAGTTTGAGAATGGCGTTACAGCCATGTGTAACACGATCTTTTATCATAGGGATGATCCTTCGGAGATCCCCATTGGTATTGAAAAAATCACTGTTCCGGTAAGCCTTGTTTCTATTGGGGATTATAACTCCGCTCGCGAGGGATATTATGGCTCATTCAGTTATTTGACAAATCTGAAGGAATATAGTGTTGACGGAAACAATCCCGTTTTCAAATCGGTTGACGGTGCGCTGCTGTCTAAAGACGGAAAGATCCTGTATTCCATGCCCGGAAAGATTGGAGTAAATTACACCGTTCCCGATGGAGTGGAAGCGATCGCATCAACCGCGTTTGCAAACGCGCAGAATATGACTATAACGATTCCGGCAAGTGTGAAATATCTGGGTATAAATTCTTTAGAAAGTTCTAAATTGGAAGATTATAGCAACCATCCCAATCGCTATGTATCGGGCATTTTCCGGGATAGCTCCGATATAACGCTTAATGTGTCTTCAAAAACGGAGATTCGCAACATTTTTGAGAGCTTGCCCGAACAATGTGAATCAAGAGGAAAATGCTCAAATCTTACAATAAATTTTGTGGATTAATCTGCCGAAACAGCATGCAAGATACAAATTTGCCGCCCTCCGAGTTGGAGGGCGGCGTGCTTGCTTTAGGTTATAACTCTTGACAAAAAGAATATACTATGATATAATAATTTTAGAAAACGTGCAGACGCAGGCTTTGTGATTAAAATGATCGAGGTGAATTCTTATGACAAATACCAATATGTTTGAAGCAAACTCCGACTTGTCGCAGCCTGTCAAACGTATAGGCGGAGCTAAAGGCAAGTTCACCATTCCCGAAGACTTTGATGATATGGACAAAGATATTGAGGAAATGTTTGCTGACTATCTGTAGTATAAAAAATCCCGTCCTCTGATTTCAGAGGGCGGGTTCGTTTTAGAGAAGCTTGTTAAAATCGCGGGCGCTGTAGAGGAAACGTCTGACTTCCATAGTATTGTCATTCACAACATAAAATACTGTATAATTTCCAACATAAATACGATAAAATATTCTGTTGGTGCTCTCGGGGCAGTAAGGCTCTGCCGCTAACGGTATAGCAAGCCTTTCGCGGATTGCTTTTCTTGTTTCGATTACAAGCCGCTTTGCCGCTTGAGGATTTTTAAGGGTCTTGGAAATATATTCGGAAACCGATTTTAAGTCGTCCTTAAACAGGGGAGAAATTTTTAATTTATACGTCTTCATCTATGCTCCTTAGAATGTCATCAAAAACCTCTTCCTCTTTAAGCCAAATATTCTGATCTTCGGCAAATTTCTCCGACTCGGCAAGCTTGGAATCCACATATCTTTTGTATTCGCTCGTTTGTGAGTATTGTTCAAGGCTCATCACGACCATATTGCCATATCCGTTTTTCGTAAGGAAAACGGGCTGTCCTTCGTTTACTATCTTTTCGATCTCGGTGAACTTGTTTCTTAAGTCCGAAACGGGTCTGATGTGTATCATAATTTGCTCCTTTCAATGCGGCAGTATTATTTCGTTTCATTATCATTATTATATCTTAATTTTGATAAAATGTCAAGCGCGTTTTTATATTAAATTGAGATGTTTTTGTGCGGCTGCCTTGCGGCGGCTATGCTTTTCAAATATACCGCCTATATATTGTGGATAATAACAAAAATCCTAGCCACATTTTCTCAAAATTTGATAAATTTGCTTGACAACTTGAATAAAATCGTGTATAATAGTATTTGTGGAAAGGGTTTTCGCGGGCGTGCCCGATATGATCGGCGCGGAGCGGGATCCTTGTAATTTAACTAAAGAAAGAGGTAATTCCAATGAGCAAGATCGATTTGACGAAGTATGGCATTACAGGCACTACCGAGATCGTTTACAACCCCTCGTATGAGGAGCTGTACAAGGCGGAGCTGGATCCCTCCCTTACCGGCTATGATAAGGGTCAGGAGAGTGAGCTTGGCGCTGTAAACGTTATGACAGGCGTTTACACCGGTCGTTCGCCCAAGGATAAGTATATCGTTATGGACGAGAACTCCAAGGACACCGTTTGGTGGACCTCCGATGAGTACAAGAACGATAACCACCCCATCAGCAAGGACGTCTGGGCAAAGCTTAAGGAGCTTGCTGTCAAGGAGCTGTGCAACAAGAAGCTCTATGTTGTTGACGCGTTCTGCGGCGCTAACAAGGACACAAGAATGGCTGTCCGCTTCATCGTTGAGGTAGCATGGCAGGCTCACTTTATTGAGAATATGTTCATCAAGCCCACCGCCGAGGAGCAGGAGAGCTTTGAGCCGAACTTTGTTGTTTACAACGCTTCCAAGGCTAAGGTAGACAACTTCAAGGAGCTCGGACTGAACTCCGAGACCGCTGTGGCATTCAACGTAACGAGCCGTGAGCAGGTTATCATCAACACCTGGTACGGCGGCGAGATGAAGAAGGGTATGTTCTCGATGATGAACTACTACCTGCCGCTCAAGGGCATTGCTTCCATGCACTGCTCCGCGAACACCGATATGAACGGTCAGAACACCGCTATCTTCTTCGGTCTGTCCGGTACCGGCAAGACCACTCTGTCTACCGACCCGAAGCGTCTGCTTATCGGCGACGACGAGCATGGCTGGGACGACAACGGCGTATTCAACTTCGAAGGCGGCTGCTATGCAAAGGTTATCGATCTCGACAAGGATTCCGAGCCCGATATCTACAACGCTATCAAGAGAAACGCTCTGCTTGAGAATGTTACTCTTGACGCTAACGGCAAGATCGACTTCAAGGACAAGAGCGTTACCGAGAACACTCGCGTTTCCTATCCGATCAACCATATCACCAACATCGTAAAGCCGATCTCCTCCGCGCCCGCTGCGAAGAACGTTATCTTCCTGTCCGCTGACGCGTTCGGAGTTCTGCCGCCCGTTTCGATCCTTACTCCCGAGCAGACTCAGTACTACTTCCTCTCCGGCTTCACCGCTAAGCTCGCGGGTACAGAGCGCGGCATCACCGAGCCTACTCCGACCTTCTCCGCTTGCTTCGGTCAGGCATTCCTTGAGCTGCACCCGACTAAGTACGCTGAGGAGCTCGTTAAGAGAATGAAGCAGAGCGGCGCTAAGGCTTACCTCGTAAACACCGGCTGGAACGGCACCGGCAAGCGTATCTCCATCAAGGATACCCGCGGCATTATCGACGCTATTCTGAACGGTGATATCAACAACGCTCCCACCAAGAAGATCCCGTACTTCAACTTTGAGGTTCCGACCGAGCTTAAGGGCGTTGACACCAACATTCTCGATCCCCGCAATACCTATGCCGATCCCTCCGAGTGGGAGACCAAGGCAAAGGATCTCGCAGCAAGATTCAACAAGAACTTCGCTAAGTACGAGGGCAACCCCGCGGGTAAGGCTCTTGTTCCCGCAGGTCCGCAGCTTTGAGCGCGGTGAACAAGGGGCGTAATTCGTCTCTTGTGGGCTGTATAGTGCTGATCGTTTTTGGCGCGGTGTTTTTCCTCATCGGTATGTCTATGCTTAGGGCATACGGTGATAAGGGGAGCTGTACGGAACAGGTATCCGCTCGGGTCGTGAAAATGATAGAGCATAAGTCCGGCGGCACAAGCATAAAACACAATAAAACGAGCACCACATACGCGCCCGTGTTTGAATACGAATACGAGGGCAAGAAATACACCTATACAAGCACTGTTGCAAGCAACCCCCCGGAATTTTCGACGGGACAGCGGGTCACGATCTGGGTGGATCCGAACGCTCCGAATAAGATCTATTACGAGCCGGGCGGAACTTCCGTGCTGCTGAGCATCGTGTTCAGGATCGTGGGTGGCGCCGCTGCGGTCGGCGGCGTAGCAATGCTGATCGTAAGTATGGTTAAAAGCAGAAGATGCTATTAATATTTATCCCGCTTAGAGTTTTCTATAAAAAGATAGGTAACTGTACGGAAATCGGCACACTTATCTTGATAATCTAAAGTGGGATCAGTATGATACTTATCCCGCTTAGAGTTTCCTATAAAAAGATAGGTAACTGTACGGAAATTGGCACACTCATCTCGATAATCTAAAGCGGGATCAGTATAAATACAGTGTGTGCGTGTTATGCTGCGCAAAACGCTGTTAACAGGCGGCTTTGTAAGAATTTAACAAGTATTGCTGCGCGTGAGCCTATGCTTGCGCGCAGTTGTGCGGTTTTTGCATAAAATGGAGAATACATTTATGAAGAAGTTTAAGATCATGCTGCTGGTGGCAGCGGCTCTGATTATCTCAGGGTGCAGCGGTACGGGCGACAGTATGCCGTCGGAAATTGTTATAGATCCGTCGTCGACGGCCGATTCGGAGGACAGCGCGTCTTCGGAAAGTTCGGAGAGCGAGGTCTTTGTCAACGAGGAGATCACGGCGGTCATTGAGAAGATCGCCGTTTCGGCGGAGAACGTGTTTGTAAGCTCCGCGCCCGAGCTTGTCGTGGACGACGAGAACGCGGAGATCACGCTGAACGTCGACTACACAAACTATATCGACATACGGACGCTGGAGAGCCTTTTACTTGACATCGAAGTCACGGGCGGAACATTTGAGCTCAGCGGTTATGTGAGCGCGGACGGCGGGATCGATCTCACAGGTGACGACGCGTATCTTATCGTTACCGACGAGGACGGCAGACATAAGCGTTATAAGTTCAATCTTAACAGGACTGTTCACGATCTGCCGATAGTCAATATTCTCCTTGAGGATCACGCGGACGTTTCTTCTATCCAAAGGGATGTTTATACAAATATGGAGATGTATATCGACTGCTCGGGAAGCGATGAGTTTTCGGATACCGTCATGCTGGCGGGAGCGATACGCGGACGCGGTTATTCGACATGGAAGCTGGATAAAAAACCGTATCGAATAAGGCTGGCGGATTCCGTTCCGCTTATGGGAATGCCTAAAAACCGCGACTGGATACTGCTTTCCAATCATGCCGACAAATCGTTTATGCGGAATATCGTCGCTTATGATATGGGGCGCGAGCTTGATTTTATCTGGACAGGCACTCAGTACCCTGTGGACTTGTTCGTGAACGGCGAGTATCGGGGAGTGTACGCACTTGGCGAGCACAGGGAGATATCACAGCACAGGATCAATATCGACGACAGCAACGATATCGACCGCGGGTTTGTGCTTGAGATCGGCGGCGCGGACGGCGACGATCTGGTGAATGGAGTTGACTATTTCCACACCTACACCAATTCGGCAAGATTTATCACGTTTGCGGATCCGCAGGCGTACAAGCTCACCGAAGAACAGCGTCAATTCCTGATGGACTATGTGAACGAGGCGGACGCGGCTATCGTCAGCGGCGAGGGCTATGAGGAATATATTGACGTTCGGAGCTTTTGCGACTGGATAATAATACACGAGCTGACATGCAATCTCGACAGCTGTTTCCGCAGAAGCTGTTACTTTATAAAGGATAAGGGCGGAAAGCTTATGATGGGTCCCATATGGGACTTTGATCTGGCGTTCGGCAACTTTGATATGGACAACACGTCCTATAACACATGGTTTACTATCGGAACAACAGGCAGCGATTCATATGTACGGGTAAACTGGTGCAACTATCTTATGAACGATCCGGAATTCCGCGCACAGCTTAAGTCACGGTGGCTGGAGGTTCGGGACAAGCTGCTTGACACGGCATATAAAAGCATAGACAAGAACAAGGCGAAGATCGACGCGTCGGCAGAAGAGAATTTCGCGATATGGGATATATGGAACAAGAAGGTCGGGTATCAGTCATGGGCAACCTACAATATACAGAACTATGACGGTCAGGTCAAGTATATAAAGGATTTTCTTGCCAAACGCGCCGAATGGATAGATAATAATATCTGAATCATTTTTTGTAAGCTGAGTGCCCGGGATCTGTTGATCCGGGCATTTCAGTCTGTATAATCCCCTCTCGGGGAGAGGGGGAAGGGGTGCGGGAACCCTCGCAAGGGGCTTCGCCCTTTGGAATCCCGAAAAAAGGATTTTTTTACGGGGTATACACTTTAACGGAGTCAAGGGGCGAAGCCCCTTGCGAGGGTTCCCGCACCCATTCCCCCTCTCCCCGAGAGGGGATTATACAGACTGAAATGCCCGGATCAAAAGATCCCG
>JAIEDJ010000132.1 GCA_029068025.1 Oscillospiraceae bacterium
ATAAGGGACTTATAGGCGAAATTATCGAACTGCGCGGCGACAAGGCTTCCGTGCAGGTTTACGAAGAAACTTCGGGGCTTGGACCCGGCGAAGAAGTCGTTTCGACGGGCGCGCCGCTTTCGGTTGAGCTTGCTCCGGGGCTTATTCAGGGTATTTTCGACGGTATTCAAAGACCGCTTACAACTCTGTTTTTTAAGTACGGTGCGCGCATTTCAAGGGGCGTTTCGGTAAACAATCTCTACAGGGAAAAGAAGTCGAAATTCGTTCCTTCGGTAAAAGTCGGCGCCAGCGTCGTTGAAGGCGATATTTTAGGCACCGTTCAGGAAACGGAAATTATAGAACACAGAATACTTGTGCCCAACGGTATGAGCGGCAAAGTTGCTTCAATAAAAGAAGGCGAGTTTACTATTGAAGATACCGTTGCGGTTATTGAAACGTCTTCCGGCAAAAAGCCCGTAAGTATGCTAAGAAAATGGCCCGTACGCCGCGGCAGACCTTATAAAGAAAAACTTTCGCCCGAAAGTCCTATGATTACGGGACAAAGAGTTATAGATACTCTGTTTCCCATTGCCCGCGGCGGAGTTGCCGCCGTACCCGGTCCCTTCGGTAGCGGAAAAACCGTCGTTCAGCACCAGCTTGCAAAGTGGGCGGAAGCAGACATTATAGTTTACGTAGGTTGCGGCGAGCGCGGCAACGAAATGACGGACGTTTTAAACGAGTTCCCCGCGCTTAAAGACCCTAAGACGGGCGAGCCTATTATGAAGCGTACCGTGCTTATAGCTAATACTTCAGATATGCCCGTTGCTGCGCGTGAAGCGTCTATATATACAGGTATAACCATTGCGGAATACTTCCGCGATATGGGCTATAACGTGGCAATTATGGCGGATTCAACGTCGCGCTGGGCAGAAGCTCTGCGCGAGATGAGCGGACGACTTGAAGAGATGCCCGGCGACGAAGGTTACCCTGCGTATCTTTCAAGCAGACTTGCGGAATTCTACGAGCGCGCGGGTACTGTAAATGTTTTGGGAAGCGGCGACAGGCGCGGTTCGGTTACGGCAATCGGTGCGGTATCGCCCCCCGGCGGCGATCTGAGCGAACCCGTTTCTCAGGCAACGCTTAGAATAGTTAAAGTTTTCTGGGGGCTTTCGGCTTCGCTTGCGTACAAAAGGCATTTCCCCGCCATAGACTGGCTTATAAGCTATTCGTTGTACGCCGACAATATGCGCGGCTGGTACGAAACCAACGTAGGTGCTGACTTCAATAAATTACGCCAGTTTTTAATGACTGTGCTGCAGGAAGAAGCGTCGCTTGACGAAATCGTAAGACTTGTCGGCATAGAAGCGCTTTCTTCCAAAGACAGACTGACTATGGAAACTGCTAAGATAATACGTGAAGACTATCTTCACCAGAATGCGTTCGACGATGTAGACACTTACACTTCGATGCGCAAGCAGCTTTTAATGTTAAAACTCATTTACGACTTCGATACCAAGGCGCGCGAAGCGCTTCAATCATACGCTTCGCTCGATGATATACTTGCGCTTCCGTGCAAGGAAGAGATAGGGCGCGCAAAGTATATTCCCGAAGAAGAAATTGCAAAGTTCGGTGATATTGCGGGGGCAATGTCCGCGCAAATGAAGTCGCTTGCCCGCGGGGGTGAAGAAAATGTTTAAGGAATACAAGACTATACGCGAAGTTGTAGGACCGCTTATGGTGGTTGACGGCGTTGAAGGCGTTAAGTATAACGAGCTTGTTGATATAGTTTGTGGCAGCGGTGAAATTCGCCGCGGTAAGGTGCTTGAAATTAATCGAGACAAGGCGGTTGTTCAGCTTTTCGAAAATTCGCAGGGGTTGCAGATTGCAACTTCTAAAGCGCGCTTTACGGGACACAGTCAAAGTCTTGCGGTTTCGCGCGAGATGCTGGGCAGAGTGTTCGACGGCATGGGTAATCCCCGCGACGGCGGCGCGCCTATCATTCCCGAAAAGGTTATGGACATCAACGGCGAGCCAATAAATCCCGCTGCGCGCAATTACCCCGACGAGTTCATTCAGACGGGAATATCTGCCATTGACGGGCTTAACACGCTTGTGCGCGGACAAAAACTTCCCGTGTTTTCAATGAGCGGACTTCCGCATGCAGAGCTTGCTGCACAGATAGCAAGGCAGGCTAAAGTTAAGGAAAGCGACAGCAAATTTGCCGTTGTTTTCGCGGCGATAGGAATAACGTTCGAAGAAGCGCAGTACTTTGTAAACGACTTTAAAAAGACGGGCGCGATAGAGCGCACTGTGCTGTTTACAAACCTTGCAAACGATCCCGCTGTAGAGCGTATTGCAACGCCGCGTATGGCGCTGACTTGCGCGGAATATCTTGCGTTCGAGTGCGGAATGCATGTTCTTGTAATTTTAACGGACATCACCAACTACGCGGAAGCGCTCAGAGAAGTTTCCGCCGCTCGCAGGGAAGTGCCCGGTCGCCGCGGTTACCCCGGCTATCTTTACACGGACCTTGCAACCATTTACGAGCGCGCAGGCAGAGTACGTGGCAGTGAAGGTTCCATAACACAGATACCCATTCTGACTATGCCCGAAGACGACAAAACGCACCCCATTCCCGACCTTACGGGTTACATCACCGAAGGGCAGATTATACTTTCGCGCGAACTGTACAAAAGAGGCGTTATGCCGCCGATAGACGTACTGCCTTCGCTTTCGAGACTTAAAGACAAGGGCATAGGTAAAGGCAAAACGCGCGAAGACCACGCAGACACAATGAACCAGTTATTCTCGGCATATGCGCGGGGCAAAGAGTGTAAAGAGCTTTCTGCTATACTCGGTGAAGCGGCGCTTTCCGATACCGATAAACTGTACGCAAAGTTTGCGGAAGAGTTTGAAAAGCTGTACGTAAGCCAGGGCTTTGATGCCGAAAGAAAAGTTGAAGAAACGCTTGATTTGGGTTGGGAGCTTTTGAAAATACTTCCCAGAAGCGAGCTTAAACGTATTCGCAAGGCTTATCTCGACAAATATTTGCCCGAAGAAGATAATTAAAATATGGCAAGATTGAACGTAAACCCCACGCGTATGGAGTTGAAAAAACTCAAAGCGCGTTTAAATACCGCGGTTCGCGGTCATAAGCTGTTAAAAGACAAGTCGGACGAAATGGTGCGCCGCTTTTCTGTGATTATTCGCGAAAACAAACATCTTCGCGACGAAGTGGAAAGCGAGCTTTCGTCTGTCTTAAAACAGTTTGCCGTAGCGCGGTCGGTAACGCCTTCATAC
>JAIEDJ010000133.1 GCA_029068025.1 Oscillospiraceae bacterium
GGCGTTGAAAACGTCATGGAAAGGAAGCTCGTCAAACACCACGGCAAGGCGGTTTTTGATCTCAAACTCGTCCTTGATGTGATCCAGCCCGAGCAGCTTTATCTCACCCTCATCAATATTCGTGATGTTGAGCAGACTGCGGATAGTGGTGGTCTTTCCCGCGCCGTTCTGACCGATAAAGCCCATTATGCTGCCCTTTGGCACATCAAAGCTGACATGGTCGAGCGTAAAGCCCTCGTACCGCTTTGTTACGCCCGAAATTTCAATCGCGTTTTTGTATTCGTACATATTAATCCCCTCCGTTTACAAGATCGAGCAGCTTGTGGAGCTCGTCCATGGTAAGCCCTATTTTGTTCGCTCTCTCGCCCGCATCCATAAGCAGAGCCTCGATCGCCTTGATCTGCTCCTCGCGGAAAAGCTCAAGATTCTGCGCCTTAACAAACGAGCCTTTGCCCGTGTACGACTCGATAAAGCCGTCACGCTCCAGCTCCTCATAAGCGCGCTTGGTGGTCATAAAGCTGATCCGCAGCTCCAGCGCCAGATTGCGCATGGACGGCAGCATTTCGCCCTCGCCGAGTTTTCCTTCCAATATCAACGTCTTGATCTGGTCGGCTATCTGCAGATAGATCGGCTTGTTGCTTGCGTTGCTGATGTTTATGTTCATTTTGGGTGTACACTCCTTGTAGTCAAATTGTATAACTACCATGTATACAATTATATCATTTGTTTTATGTTTTGTCAAGGGGGTAAAATAATTTTATTATCGTAGGGATAAAATTGCGGCGTCAAGCGAAAATGCCCGACGCCGCAATGTATAAAACGCGCTGCCCGTATGATGTTATTTTGTGATCATCTGAGCGATAAGCTCTTTAAGACGCTGCACCGCGTTCTCGGGAGCGAGCTTCTCGGAGAGCTTCTTGTCACGCGAGGAAAGCTCGTATATACCCTCGTCAAGGTTGCGGGGGCTTACCACGACACGCAGCGGAACTCCGAGCAGATCAGCGTCCGAGAACATAACGCCCGCGCGGACGTTTCTGTCGTCGTAAATGACTTCAACTCCCGCAGTCTGCAAGTCCTCGTATAGCTTGTCCGCAGCCGCCTTGACGCGCTCGTCGTCGGGGCGCACCGCGCAGAGATGTACCTGCCACGGCGCTATCGCCATAGGCCAGATGGGACCGTAATCATCGTGCGAAGCCTCGCAGACGGAAGCCGCGAGCCGCCCCACGCCTATGCCGTAGCAGCCCATGATCGGCACCTGCTCCGTGCCGTCCTTGTCAAGATAAGTCATGCCCATCGACTTTGAATATTTGGTTCCGAGCTGGAAGATGTTTCCGACCTCTATTCCGCGCGAGATGGAGATAGCCTTTTTGCCGCACTCGGGGCAGACACCGCCGTCTATGATCTTCGCGAAATCATGGAATTCCACGCCGGCGCAGTCGCGGTTCATATCAAGCCCGGTATTGTGGTAATCAATTTTGTTAGCGCCGCATACAAGGTTATTCGCGTTCCTGAGCGATTCGTCAAACAATATAACATGCGGAGCGTTCACGGTGAGGTTCACGGGTCCTATAAAGCCTGCCTTCAAGCCACATTCCTCATCGATCACGGCGGGGTGGATATCGCCGCCGAGGTAGTTGGTGAGCTTCGTCTCGTTCACGTCCAGATCTCCGCGTATAAACAGCACAACAAAGCTGTCGTCAGCGTTCTTCTGATAAATAACCGCCTTGAGCGACTTTTCGGCGGACGATTTCAAGAAGTCGCATACCTCTTCAATAGTGTGACAGCCGGGCGTATTCACCTCGGTGAGCGGCTGGGAAACCTCGTCGCGGACGTTCTCAATAATGGACTTCGCCGCCTCGACATTCGCGGTATAGCCGCAGTCCTTGCATATCGCGATGCTGTCTTCGCCGATGGGGGTGAGCAGCATAAACTCGTGTGACACGCTGCCGCCGAAAATGCCATTATCCGATTTCACTGAAATTACTCCCGGAGCGCCGCAGCGTCTGTAGACATTTTCATACGCCTTGTGAGCACGCTTGTAGTATTCCTCAAGATCCTCCTGTGACGTATGGAACGAATACGCGTCCTTCATCGTGAACTCGCGCACTCTGATAAGTCCGCCGCGCGGACGCGCCTCGTCACGGAACTTGGTCTGTATCTGATAGATCATAAACGGATACTTGGTATACGAATTCGCGTATTCGCGCACGAGCTGCACCGCCGCTTCCTCGTGAGTCATACCGAGAACGAGCGGCTGCTTGCCGCGGTCATGGAAACGCACCATTTCGCTGCCGATAGACGTATAGCGTCCGCTCTCCTCCCACAGCGACGCGGGCATTACCACGGGGAACATTACCTCCTGGCCGTCGATAGCGTCCATTTCCTCGCGGATTATCTGCTCGATCTTGCGCGTTATGCGCTTGAGCGGCGGATAGTTTGAGAAAATTCCGTTGGCTACATATTTGATATAGCCGCCGCGCACCATCAGCGCGTGAGAGTCGATCTGACAGTCGGAGGGACGCTCCTTGAATCTGTCGCCGATAAGCTTGTCCAATTTCATAGTTTTAGTCTCCTTATTTGAATTTGCAATTTGCGAACCGCGCAAGCCTTCGCTTCGCTACGGCTTCCGCTAGCCAAGCGCCACGGCACGCTGTGCTCCGCGCTGACGCGCTCCGCCCATCATGCCGCGCCGCTTGCTTTCGCAAATTGCCTGCACCTTTATAATGTTGATCTTGGCGTGGGGCTTTTGCTGCGCCTTAATAACGGTTATCTCGGCTTGGGCGTTTTAATGCGAGTTTTTAACTTTGTGTTTGCCATATAAAAAAGTCCCTTTGTAAAAACAAAGGGACGAGTTATTCTATAACCCGCGTTACCACCCGAATTCGGCACAGACCGCAGCTCTGTAAGGCGGCGAACCGCCTTGCTCTCTGTAACGGGAGAACCCGTCGCTCCTTAGCCCGATCAAGATCGATCCGTTTTCGGAGCGCGCTCCAAGGCGGGTTCAACATAAGAAGTACACGGCTCACACCGACCGCCGATTCTCTGAAGGCTTCGTTTTGTTTACTGTTCCTTGTCACCGCTTTAAAATATTCAGCTTAAATCATATTATAACACTATCCGGCGAAAATTTCAAGGGGGTTTTGAAGTTTTTTTGCAAACCTTGGAAAAAACTTTTTGTTTTATTAAATATTATTGATTTTTAAATGAAATTGTGTTATAATCAGTATAGTTATTATTGCAGCGTGCTTCGGTTGGCGTAAAAATCAACGTATTATACTGCGGTTTGAAAGGAGAATATCTGTGCTGACAAAGGATATTGAGGACAAACTCCGAAAATCAGAGAATTTTGATGAGAGTATGATAGAGAACAATGCTCCGCAGGAGCTGCACGTTCTTATAAACCAATACATAGACGAAAAGCAGATATCAAAGCCTGACTTTATCCGCATGCTGAATATCTACCGCAACTACGGTTATCAGATCCTCAACGGCACGCGGCTTCCTACAAGAAACTGCCTGATCCAGATGGCGCTTATCCTTGAGCTCAGCTCAAAGCAGCTCGACGTTTTGCTGCGGCTTGCGGAAAAGGCTCCGCTGTACGTCCGCAACGTCGTCGACGCGAGAGTTTTTTACGCTCTCGAACATCATATCGAGTATTACAAGGCATTGGATTTCATCTGGGGCGACGGAGAAATTGTATAAAAACCGCTATCCCTCTCCCGAGCGTCCGGGAGAGGGATAGCTTTTGCGGAAGGATCACTTTTTCAGCGAAATATTAAAGCTGTCGGGAGTGTATTCCACTGTAAATCCCGAGATCGTCAGACCATGTTTTTGTTCAAGATCAGAAACAAACGAGTTTTCCGTTTTTTCATACAGCTCGTCGACTTCAAACGGCGCGACGGGTAATGAAACGGATTCCGCACCGTTCTTAAACTGTTTTGCCGATTCGTCAAGGACTGGGTTATAA
>JAIEDJ010000134.1 GCA_029068025.1 Oscillospiraceae bacterium
GCCAAAATCCAATAAAAATGTAATACAAAGGCGGCATTAAAACGATAAAGAACATCATCACAAAAACGCTCTGATGTCCTCAGAAATAGACCGCCCAGCCGATAAAATTCAGCAATAACACAAAAACCGATAAAATAAAGAACAGCTTTTCTCTGCCCGCCGCAATTGAAAACAAACGCGAATCCTTATGAACAGCAAAGATCATTAAGGCAACGCATAACGAGCCGAGTATTTTTTCGAGTATTTCAAGAACCACAGACGATTCTTTCATATTCATGATCGGATTGGTTTCCGGCTTTAAGAACGGCATTATCATATAAGGTATCTCTTGAATTGCAAACAGCGCCAATCCCAATACCCAGAAGCCAAGATATTGATTTCCGAACAGCCTGAAGAATCTGACCATATTATTTTGCCTTCTCTCCGAGCTTTTTCTCCGTATGAGTGACCAGCCGCTTTATATTCGCGCGGTGACGGAACACTATCAGCCCTCCGCAGAACGCCGCGATAACAGCGTTGACAATAAACGCGGGATCGTGATCGAGAAAATACCCGAACAGCGGCGCGGCTATACAGAAGCACGAAGACGCGATGCAGCTCCCCAGCGAAACATACCGTGTCAGCGCCACCAGCACGATAAATATCCCCAGCAGTATGCACGCGATCCGCCAGTCCAGCACGAATATAGCCGAGATAGCCGCCAGCACGCCCTTGCCTCCCTTAAAACCGTAATACAACGGGAAGCAGTGCCCGACGATAGCCATAAACACAGCCATATATTCGACCCATGTCATTTCCGTTACGGGATCCATGGTGTTCACACCGCCGATGTACAAAAACGCCAGCCGCACAAGCAGCACAGCGACGGCGGACTTCGCCACGTCGCCGATCAGCACGATCCCCGCCGCGCCTTTCCCGAGAACGCGCAGAGTGTTCGTAAGCCCGGCGTTCCCGCTGCCCATAGTGCGGATATCCTTGCCGGTCTTTAGCTTGCACACAATTATCGACGTGTTGATACCAGCCATAAGATACGGCACGGCAAGCATAATAATATAACAGATCCAGATCATTTTAACTCCTTATTTAAAAAGCGTTCTACGCTACGTTCACGGCACGTTCCGCTTCGCTCCACGCACCGTTCACTCGTCAGGCGTCACAACCGCGCCGCAAGCGGCGCTCTGTGACGTCTGACTACGCTCCGAACGCTTGCTGCACAATTATAACGTTGTTCTTGGCGCAAGAGCCTTTGCTGCGTATTTAAAGCGTTTGGTCTTGCCGAAGCATTTTTGTGCGGTACGGTCAACTAACAGCTATTCGCTAATAACTACCAGCTATTGTGATTGCCTTTATTTATTTTCCATCTTCTCAACGACTTTTCCGTTGAGAATAACGCTGATCTTCGGATTGCGGCTGCGCATTGCCGCAACAAGCAAAGCGGGATTTTCTTCGGCATCAAACGGCATTTTCACGGGTCTTTTTTCACCAATATCAAGCAGCAGCTTATAGCCCTTGAGCTCCGCCGAAAGAATATCTGTATATTTCAGAAAAAAGATCTTTGTTTCCAAAAAAAAGATCAGATATTCATCGAGGAATTTCTTCCCGCCAAAGGAGTGTGCCTTCTCATACTGTTCAAAAAGCGCGGCGCGTTCTTCTTCGGACATGGAGAAAAGGCTCGCCTCTAATTTCCTTTTTGAGAAAACCGCAACGTCAAGCGTAGCCATGACCGCCAATCCCAAAATCCACACCGCGATTATCAGCAGCCCCCACTTGAGATAATCCGAAGACCGCGCGAACCAGACCAACGCCAGCTCGCCCGCGCCAATGAGCCAGCAGCGGATCAACGCAAACCTGTTCGCTTTTAAAAAATCCGCGTAGATCTTATTTGAACCGATCTTCATATCACTCGCCCCGCTCGCGTATCGACAGCTTTATCGGAGTACGGTCAAGCCCGAACGTCTCGCGTATCTGATTCTCGATATAACGCTGATACGAATAGTGGAACAGCTCCTTGTTATTGCAGAAAATTACAAAGTTCGGCGGATTGGTGCTCGCCTGCGTCATATAGTAGAGCTTGAGCCGCTTTCCCTTGTCCGAGGGCGGCTGAACCCTCGAAGTCGCGTAGCTCAACATATCGTTCAGCACGCCCGTCGAAATGCGCCGGCTGTGCTGCTCATGAACCTGCTTTATCAGCGTGAACATCTTGTCCACACGCTGCCCCGTCTTTGCCGAGATAAACACAAACGGCGCATAGCTCATAAACGAGAAGTCGTTCTCCAGCTTCTTGGTGAACTCCTGCATCGTCTTGTCCGTCTTATCCTCGACCGCGTCCCATTTGTTTACGGCAATAACGCACGGCTTGCCCTTGTCGTGAGCGTACCCCGCCACCTTGCTGTCCTGCTCTGTAAACCCGACGGTAGCGTCGATTATCACCACGCACACGTCCGCGCGGTCGACCGCCATCAAGGCGCGCAAAACGCTGAAATGCTCGATATTCTCCGTGACCTTAGCCTTGCGGCGCATACCCGCCGTATCGATAAAGATATACTTGTCCTCTCCGCGCACTACCTCGCTGTCTACCGCGTCGCGCGTTGTGCCGGCGATATCCGAGACGATAGAACGCTCCGTACCCGTGATATGATTTACCAGCGACGACTTCCCGACATTCGGCTTTCCGATGACAGCAACCTTGATAGCGTCCTCATCATAAGGCTCCGCTTCCTCAGGCGGCATTTTCTCAAACACAGCCTCCAGCAGATCGCCCGTGCCGTGACCGTGCACCGCCGAAACGGAGATTGGATCCCCCAGCCCCAGATTGTAGAACTCGTAGAACTCGGGCGGCGGTTCACCCACGGAATCGTCCTTGTTGACCGCCAGAACGACGGGCTTTCCGCTTTTCGTAAGCATAGCCGCAACGTCCGAATCATTCGCGGTAACTCCCGTAGTAATATCCGTGACAAAAATAATACAGTCCGCCGACTCAATAGCAAGCATAGCCTGCTCCCTCATCTGTGCCAGAATAATATCATCTGTCTTAGGCTCGATACCTCCCGTATCGATCAGCATAAATTCACGATCCAGCCACTCACAGCGGCTGTAGATCCTGTCGCGGGTAACGCCCGGCGTATCGTCCACGATAGACAGCCGCTTCCCGACCAGCTTATTAAACAAAGTGGACTTTCCGACGTTCGGACGTCCCACAATAGCAACTAACTGCATTTTATCTCCTTATCTCAATTTGCAATTCGCGAACCGGCGAGCAAAGCTCGCCTAGCCAAGCGCGAAATGCTCACTCTGCTTCGCTCCGTTCCGCTTCCGTGCTGCTTTCGCGAATTGCCTGCGTGTTTATTATGTCGATTTTGGCTTAGGTGCCTTTGCTGCGTATTTATTACATTGATCGAAGCGCAGACATCTTTGCTGCACATTTATAATGTTGATTTGGGCTTAAGCGCCTTTGCGCGGCTTTTTTACAAACTCTTTTATATTATAACACATATTAGAAAATATTTCAAGTCCCGCAATTCTGCACAAAAAACCTCCGCAAAATTTGTGCAAAACAACGCCCTTGCAAACCGCCTGCGGCAATGCTATAATATACATAAAATAAAACCTTGTCTGGAGGTATCACTATGAAAGAATTTACCGGCTTCAAAAAAGGCGTAAACCTCGGCGGCTGGCTGTCGCAGTGCGACAACAACGACTACTCGCAGGAGCGCTTTTCGACCTTTATAACCGCGTCCGATTTTGACAGGATTGCTTCCTGGGGGCTTGACCATGTTCGTCTGCCGTTCGATTACAACGTCATAATGACCGACAGCGGCGAGTTCCTTGAGGACGGCTTCAAATGGCTTGACTTCGCGGTGGATCAGTGCGAAAAGCACAAAATGAACATAGTCCTCGATCTGCACAAGACGGCGGGGTTTGTGTTTGACGACGCTTCCTATTGCAGCTTCTTCGAGGACGAACGCCTTC
>JAIEDJ010000135.1 GCA_029068025.1 Oscillospiraceae bacterium
TCCTTGTGCGGAACTTTGCAGTTACCTTCACTCCCCCGCTGCGCTCGTATGGATCCAACGTCACCCTGATCGCATACGCTTCGCAGGTTTTCTCGCTGTCGCCATGAACATAATTCAGCATTATCTTGTCCGAAAGTCCGTTTATCAGCATAAGCCCCGCCGTTTCCGCCTGATCGTAGCTGTCTGTGAGCTTACCGCCGGACAGTCTCCGCGAACCGCTCAGCACAGCGGTCTTGCCGTCATCGGATGCGGTCATTCCCCTGCCGTTTTTAGTCTGCTTAAAGCTTGGGATCAGCGACGAACGTCCGCCGGCGCGGTCGGCGAGCAGATCGAGCAGCGTCGTCTTTGGAGACGCTCCCAGCCCGTGCGCGTTTTCTATGATGGAAAGCGGCTTCTCCGCTGCTGTTACTCCCTCGGTGAATTGAAGATCGGTGAGCATTTCGGCATTATCCGCACAGCACACGGGCATATTCAGGCTGCACCGAAGATCGTAATACAGCGTATTCAGCGCGTCGGATACGTCGATATTCTCGAATCCCCCGCCGAGGATCAGCAGCTTGGTCTCGCACATATATATCTTCTTGCCGTCTATCAGCGAAATGTTGTCCACTGCCTCGGAAAGCGTCTTCCCCTCGCCCTGAACCTTGATGACATTCTCCTGTGAAGCGTCGATAGTATCTCCGCCGCTTCCTCCGCTGCTGAACAGCAATGCGCTGATCTTATACCCGTCATCATAGTCTATCGCTGCCGCCTGTATAATAGCGCGGTTCCCAAGCTCCGTGGAATCGGAGCAGCCCGAAAAAACGAACGCCGAAAACGCTGCCGCAAGCACCGCGATCAATTTTCTCATGCCGCACCTCCGTTCTCCCGCACGGGCTTGTAGTTTTTCGCGTGGTATATTTCCGAAATGGTCTTGCCCGCCGCCAGCAGCATAAGTCCGCTGCGGAACACCGCGCACAGCATCCACACCGCTGCCGCCGCGCCGTCCAGACGCTTGAAGAACGCCACATCAGACAGCGACGCCGCCGCGATAAACGGATATTCGCACAGCCCGTACATCTCGCGCAGCACCAGACAGTTGACCACGCACAACAGCACCGACAGCAGCGTTGAGAACATCGCGAAAAGCAGCGCGCACTTTCCCGCCGAATATTTTGTTTTCTTATCGACATACGGCAGCAGCGCCGCGAATATCAGATAGTCGCCGCCGCGCATAAACCGCTCGACCAGCTCGTCAAGAAACTCGTTGAAATCCCCGCCGCCCGTTATCGCAGTTGACCGCATATACGGTATATCCGCGAGCATTACCGCGACCGTCACCAGCGCCGCCGCCATCAGCACGATCACTCCCGCCCTCGCGAGAGACTCCGTGCCCATCACAGCGGCGTAAACCGCCAGCACGACCGAGATAATGAATATCG
This sequence comes from Oscillospiraceae bacterium, assembly GCA_029068025.1. Taxonomy (GTDB): domain Bacteria; phylum Bacillota; class Clostridia; order Oscillospirales; family Ruminococcaceae; genus CAG-115. Next base: position 1,422 of record JAIEDJ010000135.1, read on the forward strand.
TCCACATCGATCCGCCGATCAGGAGATTTTTCACGGTGAATTCAGACGTTAAAAACAGCGTCCGCAGTGACGCGCCAGTCAGCAGCAGCGCCGCGAACAGCGCCCCTACCCAGCCGAAGAAGCGGTTTTTTTGGCGAACTGCGCGGTGTATATTGTCGCCGTTAAAGGAATATACGATCAGCGGCAGAGCCAGCGCGAACCGCGCAAGCTCCGAGATGACCAGCGCGGAGATCGCCTCGACCGCCGCCGCGGAAGCCGTTCTCGGGAATACTATCTCAACGCTCAGCCGCGACAGTATCAGCAGACAGAACAGCTGAGAAGCGCTTATTTTATGTTTTTTTATCATATCATATCACCTATTTAAAAGAAATTTCAAAACCGGCGGGCAAAGCCCGCCTAGCCGGCTCCGCTCGAGCGTTTTGCGCGCAGCGCATAATGCGTCCGCTACACGCCAGCGTTTTGCAAAGCATAATGCGTGCGCTCCGCTCCGCCGCTCGGAACCGCTTTTTGAAATTTCTCCTGCATATTTAAAATGTTGATCTTTTTCTACAAAGACTATATTGCTCCGTTCAGACTTTGTACAGTCACATCACCATGCGCCATCTTCTTCCAGCCGGCCCTTACGAGCACGTCGCGCATAGCCTTCGGCGAGAACGGCGAGATCGGAGCCATATACGGCACTCCGTAGGTGTTGAGCGAGCACATCTTGATGATAACGGCGCCCGCCATCACCATCAGCCCGTACAGACCGAACACGCCGCCCGCGATGATATACAAAAATCTCAATACCACGATCTTTTCATACATCGTCGGGACTACAAAGCTGCACAGTCCCGACAGCGCCACCACAAGCACCATCGGAGCGCCTACCAGTCCCGCGCTTACCGTGATATCGCCTATGACCAGACCGCCCACAACGCCGATAGCGTGTCCGATAGGACGCGGCAGCCGTATCCCCGCCTCGCGCAGTATCTCATACATAAAGTGGATGAACAGACACTCGACCATCAGCGAGAACGGCGCGGTCTGCTCGGCGGCGGCGAGATTGAGTATCAGCGCCGATGGCAGCATTTCGGGATTGTATGACGCGATCGCGACGTATGCTCCCGGCAGAAACAGCGTGATAAAGTACGCGCACAGTCTCACCAGCCTTATAAAGAACGCGTAGAACGGCTTTTGCGTGTAGTCGTCCAGCGTCTGAAAGCTCTCAATGAACAAATGCGGCACGACCAGCGCAAACGGCGTACCGTCTACGAGGATCCCCACCCTGCCCTCGTACAGCTTCGCCGCGAAAGTATCGGGTCTCTCGCAGGTACCGCATTCCGAGAAGAACCAGCCGCCCTCACCCTCAAAATACGGCTGTATATAGCCGCTCTCCAGTATGGTGTTGAGATCGATGGATTCCAGCCGCTGCCTGACGTTCTCCAGCAGCTCCGGAGCGACCTTGTCGGAGATGTAGCACAAGCACACGTCGGTATTGGAACGGTCTCCCACCGTGTGAAGGTCGAACACCAGCGTTGGGGACTTGATCCTTCTGCGGATCATCGACATATTTGTGCGTATGACCTCGCAGAAGCCCTCGCGCGAACCGCGCACATTAAGCTCCGCGCTCGGCTCGTCGATCCCGCGCGACTTATATCCCTGTATTCCGATCCCGATAGCTCTTGTGCAGCCGTCCACAAGTATCACCGCGAACCCGGATTGCATTTTCAGCACAAGATCCCCGAGCTTCTGTATATCAAGCTGCTCTGCGGCGATCATATACACCTCGAAAAAGTGCGCGATCAGCGCGTCGGGCGGCATACCCTCCGCGTTCCCCAGAGAATTCAGCTTTCCGTATATAAGCTCCGCCAGCGTGTCCGTGCTCGTCATACCCTCGCAGGTAAGCACCGCGATCCTGTTGCCGCACACCATACCCGTTTTGATGATAACGTCGGAGGAATTGTCGGTGAGCTTCGCGATATTCTGCAAATTCCGCGACAGCGACGTATCCAGCGGCGTATCAACGGATATCCGCGTGCGGACAGATTCATGCGTGTTGTTTTCCATAACGGATCTCCTTTCCGATATAGTTAAATATTAACTCAAGGCTTATATTTTCCAATATATCGGAAATTATTCCGTTTTTCGGCAAGAAAAAACGCGGCTCCGAGAAGCCGCGCCGGCTTGCAGATAAACCCCTTGATGTTGATCTCGGCTGATTTTATAATATTGACGAGGGGCTGTTGATTTAAAAGAAATTTCAAAAACGGGCAGTGCTGCGCACTGCCCTAGCCAAGCGCCGAATGCTCACTCCGCGCCTTCGGCGCTCCGTTCCGCTTCGGCACTTGCTTTTTGAAATTTCTCATGCGCATTTAAATTGTTGATCTTGGTTATTTTACTGATCATCAGCCCATAGGCTTGAAATCCAGATCGTTCATATCAATATAATATAAACGGTCGGGCAAAGTTTCATCCCCGCTTTCCTTGCGTACAAATCTCATTAAAAGCAATATCTTATCACCATCCCTTGAAGCATATTCAAAGGTATACCTATGATCGTCCGCAAAGAATTCGGCTGTTTTTACTTCATGGGTCTGAGGATCAACAAGATAAAAACTATTCTCATACAGCTGAGCAAACAGATCGCCGCCGTCACCCTCCGATACAGATATTACATAAGAAAATAAAGCGTCTATGTTGAACAGCCTGTCGATCTTATCGTTATTTATTACCCCGATAGCGTTGGTCGTGCTGAAATTCTGATAATAGATCAGATCGTCGTGAACAAAGAAATAAGCGATAAACTGCTTCCATTCGTTTATCTTAGTAAACTCCGTCCGCTCAGTATCGGTTGAAACGCAGAAATTGCTTATATCGACGGTATTCAGCAGATTATGATCAAAATCGTATTTGTCCAGATACAAAGAATAATTTTCCGCTTCGCCATGATGCAGTCTTACCGTGTATATGTACTCACTGTCCGCGTAGATATGACGGATCGAATCGGGAACAAATTCGTCGGACTCGTCATACTTGTGAACGACAGGCGAAGAGCTTTTTTCGTTCAGATCATACTCGACCAGATCGGTATGACCGTTGTGCAGAAGCTCCGCGAGAACGAGCTTGTTATTCGCTATTGTGAACGAGTTATACGGGAACGCCTGCTCTACCTCAAGTATGGGAGAAATACTGTAATTCAACAGATCAATATCATAAATCGTCAGTCCCATATCCTCAAGAACGCCGTATTGACCCGTGGAAATGCTGAGATACAGATGATTATTGAATTCGATCTGCTCATAGACAGCCTCATATGACTTATCAACAACCCCCAGCTTGTGATTCTCCCCGGTCTCGATATTATAAAGCCAATATTCAAGCCTGTCGTCCTCCGGAGCGTTTTCGAGCGCTTTTGTGTACAGTATGCTGCCGTTTACAAGCGTCGAATAATCGCAGCAGTCAAAGCTGCCGATCACTTCGCTCTTGGCGTTATAAACGGAAACAACGCTGTTTTTCCGTATGTCGATCATCAAAAGATCACCCTCGTCATAGACCTCCGAGCTGTCGCCGCTCGGCATATCGCCGCTGTCGGAGCCTCTGCCTGAACCGGCACAGCCGGAAAGCGCAATAAGCAGCCCGAACACCGTACACAGCGCCGCAAATTTTCTCATAACCTTCATAAAAAACACCTTCCTTAAATAATTTGATAAGAGAACAAAAACGGACTGCCGGCTATCTGTATTCGCTTCTGTATATAATACCTTGCATCAAAGGAAAATGCTGCAAGTTTTTGAAAACAATTTTTAAAAAGGATCGGCTGCTCAAAAAAACGAGAGCATAAAGTCACGCACAGACTTTATGCCCTCAGCTTGTAACCCACTCTCGGGGAGAGGGGGGAGAGAGGATGCGGGGCTCCCCCCGCGCCCCACCAAAGGGCGAAGCCCTTTGGAAACCCATAAATAACATCAGAAATTCTTGCTTTTCTGCGTTCTGTTCTCGTCTATATGCTCCGCGATGGATGGATTTCCCGCGGCAACGGTGTTATTTGCGAAAAGCAGATCGGTTATACCCTTTTCTTTGATGTAGTCTATCGCGTTATACGGGAAATAACGCTCGTCCAGCACGTATATCTCCTCAAACGAGCCGAACAGATATCCGGGGATCGTGTTGCCGTAGCTCTCCTTGAAAATGGCAAGCCGTCTGCCGTTTTTGGTGCTTGTTTTCACATGAACGATCTTCGCGTCGCCGCCCATGAACGTGCAGTAGTTATCGCCGCGGTTGTTTCCGTAATTGAGGAAAAACGCCGCGTTCATCGGCTTGTCCATTCCCGTGACCTTGCTGCCCGAGAGCTTGAAATTGTAATATGTTGTAGTCCAGTCCACCGTCTTGGGAACATGGTAGACAAAATCCTCGGGATTGTTTTTTATGACAGAGCTGTTGTTGGTATATCCGTACATCGTCCCGACAAAGCCGGTGTTAACGCGCTCTGTGTAGTCCGATAGCGGCAGAAACGGAACCCCCGCCGCCTTGGCGAATTCCCTCGCCGCGTAATATCCCCCGAGCGCCGCCCAGTGATGATCGGTGCGCAGATAGATATCCTCGCTGAGGTGCGCCGCAAGCGCCGAATACGCGTCCACCGATTGGACACCCTTGAGCCTGTTGATAACGATATTTATATGCTCGCGCTGACTTGCGCACTTTGCGTTGACCTCCGCCGAGCCGTAAAACTCGCACGCCGTCGGGATAAGCATACAATAGACGTTAACATCTGGCAGTGCTTCCTTATATCTGTTGACAGCAGCCGCGTATGTCTCAAACGCCGACGGATTCGGATTATACAGCGACATGGCACGCGTTCCCACAATGGCGATACCGTTCACAAAGGACGTGCTGCCGCTTGTGTTGACGGGAACAGACGCGGTCGGAACAGTGCTGTTATTTACAGAAGATACGAGAATTTGCGGATGCGATTGTGAAGACGGCACAGAAGAGCCCGAAGATGTGTCCGATCCCGAAGCCGGGCCGTTGCCCCCCGAAGAGCTTGTCGTATCAGGAGTGCTGCTTGGCGTTATACTTGACGAACCCGATGAAGAAACTCCCGGATCTGTTACGGCGGTCTGCGAACCGAGACCCCCGCTTGATACCTCCGACGATTGAATATGATCCGACGACTGCGATAACGACGAATACGGATTCTCGGGAAATACCGTGCTCTGTATCGGCCGTATCTCAAACTGTGAGCTGCTTGAGGAACGGCTTGAAACGGTACTGTGACTGTCGTCACTTTTCGAATGACCGCTGTCCGATATAGCCTGAGGATCCGCGTTTTTCGGAATGACCAGCAGCGCTATGCCGATAGCCGTGAACATTGTGACAACGGAGCATATGTAGACGATATTTGCCTTATGATATCTTTTGCTTTTCTTTGGATATTGATATTTCTTGGATTTTTTCAAGAGAATTTCACCTCATAAAACGTCCGGTACGGTATTTGTATATGTTTATATTGTAACACGCCCAAGACATAAAGTCAAGGGCGTATTAATTAAAATTAAGCAGCACTCGCGCGGGTATATCTATAGTATTACTTTAATTCAACAACAGTAACTCCCGCTTCTCCTTCGCCGTATTCGCCGAGCCGGAAGCTCTTCACCGCCGGGATCCTCCGCAGACACCCGTGGACCGCCTCTCTCAGCGCTCCCGTGCCCTTTCCGTGAATTATCACCACTTGACCCAGACCCGCCATAATAGCGCCGTCCAGGAACCGCTCCACTTCCATCACGCCCTCGTCGCCCATGCGCCCGCGGATATCCAGCTCCATACCGCCGCGCCGCGACATATTCGACGTAACAGACTTCTTTATCTTCCCCGCTGTCTTCTGCTGTGCCGCAGCCGGCTTTTTCTCCACCAGCCGCAGATTCTTCGCGGTCGTCTTGACACGCACAGAGCCCACCTGAACGAAGCATTCGCCCTTGATATTCGGCAAAGTGAGCAGCGTGCCCTCGCGACCCGTGTCAGCGAGCTTTACGGTATCGTTCTGCGCGAACGGACGCGGCGGAACATAGTTCTCAAGCTTGCGCTCAACAACGGGATTCGCGTCGTCCTGCATTTTATTAAGCTTGTTGGAGGTCTTGGACTTCGCGTCGGAGAGTCCCTTGCGCAGCGCCTCCTTGTCCTTGAGCTTTTTCAGATCCTCCAGCTCGTTGATGAGCTTGTTGGACTCGGCGCGCGTCTGCTCGATGATCGTCATCGCCCGCTGCCGCGCGTTCTCAAGCTCCTTCTCCTTCTGCGCTTCAAGCTCCGACAGCTTCTGCTTCAGCTCGCTCTCGGTTAGCTTAGCGTTTCGCTCGGATATCGCAATGCTCTCGCGAAGCTGCTCCAGCTCGCGCCGCGACCGCTCCAGCTGATCTATGATCTTCTCAAACCGCTGATTCTCGGTGCTGACCAGTTCCTTCGCGTGAGAAATGACCGTGTCGTCCATACCCAGCTTTTTAGAGATCTCAAACGCGTTGGATTTTCCGGGAACGCCGACGATCAGCCGATAAGTCGGTCTTAACGTTTCCACATTGAACTCACAGCTAGCGTTCTCAACCCCCTCGGTCTCCAGCGCGAACATTTTCACTTCCTGATAGTGCGTTGTCGCCAGAACCTTTACGCGACGCTCCTTGAGCCGCGACAGTATCGACACGGCAAGCGCCGCGCCCTCAACGGGATCGGTACCGCTGCCCAGCTCGTCGATCAGCGCCATGGAATCCCCGCCCGCCGAATCCAGTATCCCGACAACGTTCGTCATATGCGATGAAAACGTTGACAGGCTCTGCTCAATGCTCTGCTCGTCTCCGATGTCTACAAAAATACGCCTGAACGTTCCGACCGTACTGCCGTCCGCCGCGGGGATCATCAGCCCGCACTGCGTCATCAGCGTCAGCAGCCCGACCGTCTTTATTGCGACCGTCTTGCCGCCCGTGTTCGGACCCGTGATGATAAGACAATCGTAATTCTCACCTATCTCTACGCTTATCGGAACGGCGGTATCCCGGTCAAGCAGAGGGTGCCGCGCGTTGTTGAGGATCACCTTCGGCTCGCTGACGATCCTGGGAGTGATCGCCTTCATCTTAGCGCCGAGATTAGCCTTAGCGAAATACAGCTCCAGGATCTGTGCCAGCCGGAAATTCTCCGAGATCGCCGCCGCGTTCTCTCCGATCTCCGCAGACAGCTCGCGCGTGACGCGCTCTATCTCCGCCTGCTCACGCGCCTTGAGGACGCGTATCTCGTTGTTCGCTTCCACCACGCTCATCGGCTCGATAAAGAACGTCTGCCCCGTTGCCGACGTATCGTGAACCAGACCCGGAACGTCGTTCTTGTGTTCACTGCGCACCGGCACAACATACCGTCCGTCACGCATAGTGACCACCGCGTCCTGTAAGTACGAGCGCGTGTTCTTGTTTTTGATCATGCCGTCGAGCTGTTCACGGATATTCTGTCCCTGACGCGCAATTCTGCGTCGTATTGTTGCAAGCTCCGCGCTCGCCGCGTCGGACATCTCCTCCTCGGAGATAATGCTTTCCGAGATCCGCTGCTCCAGTCTTTTCACGGGAAACAATCCGCGAAAATATCCCGAGATCGACGTTTCCATATTCTCGCACTGCGAAAACCAGTCGCACAGCGACGCGGTAACGCGCAGCACCGCCGCCGCGTCCAGCAGCTCGCGGAACGACAGCATACTTCCCGTCTCCGCGCGCTTTAGCGAACCGGAGATATCCTTTATCTTGCGGAATGCCGGCGTGCCGAACTTCGCCGACAGCGTGAACGCGTCGTCGGTCTTCTGCAGTTCTTCCCTGACCTTTTCATGATCCGTAACGGGCTTGAGCTTCAACGCCTTCTCGCGGCAGCTGTCGCTGACGGTCTGATCCGCCAGAAGCTCCAGCACCTTATCCAATTCCAACTTTTTATAATACTTGTTCATATTAACCCCTTATTTTAAAAAAATTTCAAAATTCTCAATTGGCCGCATTATGCTTCGCAAAACGCTCACGCTTCGCTCCTTCGTCGCTCCGCTTAGCCGTCAATTGAGAACCGGTCGAAATTAAAATTTTGACCTTTTTGAAATTCCTGCACCATTATAACGTTGTTCTTTACGCAAGAACCTTTGCTGCATGTGTTTCGCGTTGCTCTTGGCGAGAAAGCCTTTGCCGCATGTGTATCATGTTGCTCTTAGCCCGAAAGCCTATGCTGCGTGTGTATCATGTTGTTCTTGGCATAGGAGCCTTTACTGCGCTTTTATCGCGTTGATCTTAACTTATTTCTTCAAAAGCGTTTTCAGATATTCCAGCGCCGTAAAGCTGCGCTCCGTTCGATACAAAAAATAATACTCGCAGATATCCGCCAACTGAAGTTCACTGTCACCGCTAACCGCGAATTTAAAGCACCTGTCAAGCGGAGAAAAGACAATATTCCGCATTGCGTAAAGCGTTTCGGGAAACAGCTTGACACACTCCCCGCCATAATAACGGTTAAGGCACCCCGCGCACAAAAGCCGAGCCTTGTCCGGGAGGAAATACATTCCCTTAGGATCGTCATATTCGCCGCAATTATCACAAGCCACCAGATCCGGAGCAAATCCCAGCATAGCGCTGTATCTCAGCTCAAACGCGCTTTTCACCGCCGGGATCGACCGCCCGTTCTCACAGCCCGCGTGCAGCGTTTCATAGAGCGACACCGCAAAAAATCGCACGTGACTGTCATGCGCGGTCTCACCCTGAACCTGCTCCGACGGCGTACAGTGCTTTATCGCCTGTGCGAAATAAGAAGCCAGCGCCAGCTTTTCAATATCGCTTCCCAGCGCGTGAAAGCTGTACTTCGGCTTAGCGCTGTTCACCGTGTAACGCAGCTTGTTCTTATTCAGACAAAATGTGGAATACGAAAACAATGAAGCTGATGAAAGCAGATTGCTGTTGATCTTTTTAGCGCCGTGAGCCGTTGCCTCTACGATCCCCTGTTCATCGGTGAGGATATCGATAAAGCAGCTGTTGTCGCCGATCTCACGCCTCCCGACGACGATACCGTCATAAGTAACAAGCAAATCCCCACCCCCGATGCCAATAAATGATCATAACGTAACAAAAGCCTTTGCAGCGCACCGCAAAGGCTTTGAATGATTGCAAAATACGATCAGCGCATATATTCGCGCCAGTCAAGATCTCCGCGCTCCAATGCGTGTATAAGTGCCTCGGCAGTCGCAATATTCGTCGCGACAGGAATGTTGTGCACGTCACATAACCGCAAAATATTGATATCATTCGGCTCATGCGATTTCGCGTTCAGCGGGTCGCGGAAAAACAGCAGCAGATCTATCTCGTTGCAGCTTATGCTGGACGCCAATTGTTGATCGCCGCCCTGAGAGCCGCTGAGAAAACGCTGTATGTGCAGTCCGGTAGCCTCAGACACCAGTTTTCCCGTCGTACCTGTAGCGCAAATGCTGTAGCGGCTCAAAATACCGCAGTACGCTATGCAAAACTGAACCATAAGCTCTTTCTTAGAGTCGTGGGCAATGAGAGCAATGTTCATAAGTCCTCCTGTTTACGGCAAATAGAGACTGTTCAATATCTCTCAGCACGCATCTTTCTTGTATCTTTTGCGTATTTCTTCGTTGTTTTTTCTTGAAGTACTAAAAGTACACGCATTATGCCTTCGGCAAAACGCTGCGAAAAAACGCCTCGAAATCCGCAAAATCTACTGCGAAACAGATTGACCGCTTGCGGTCATTCGTGCACTTCGAGATACCGGGCAGGCTCTTAAATCAGTCAATTCTCATAGAAAGCGGAACGCTTTGTCCGTCAATTCTCCTGGCGATCGCGTCGTAAGCCTTGAAGCCACCGCAGGTAGGCGGAAGCGCCTCACCCTTGGAGCCGCATATCTTGATGTTAACATCCTCGGGAACGACCCCCGCAAGCGGAATGCCAACAGTGTCCATAACCTCATCGAGGTCGTACACCAGCTCCTCGTCCTTGAAATTCGGACTTACCTTGTTTATAACCAGACGCTGATTAATGCAGTTCTTCACATAAAGGAAGTCCGAGAGCATTTGTCCGTCGCGGACACAGACTGCGTCAGGCGTTGTTACCATCAGAATAAGATCGGCAGCCTTTATAACGCTGAACACCGAGCTTCCCACACCCGCGGTGTCGATAATTATGTAATCAAAGTGTTCGCGCATTTCCTCGCACACACCCATGATCTTCTCGGGATTGATGTCAATAAACGGATTTCGGGTAGCGCAGACAAGATACAGATTTTCAACTCTATCCACCTTAGTTGTAGCGGTAAGTATATCTATCTTTCCCTCAAGATATTCGCCGATATCGTGGCGTACCTTATCCCTGATACCGAGCATAATATCCAGGCAGCGCAGACCGAAGTCAAGTTCGACCAGAAGAGTTTTCTTGCCGAGAGACGCGAGACCCGTAGCGACGTTTGCGGAAGTAGTGGACTTTCCGGTTCCTCCCTTTCCCGCTGTAACAGCAATGATCATTGACATAAAGTGTTCTTCCCTTCTCCGGATTCCGGACGCTTCCCCCTCGGGCACAGTCCGGAAGATGACAGAGTACAATACTCCTATTACTATTTTAGCACAAAAAACGAAATATGAAAAGTGTTTTTTCGTATTTTTTAAAATTTTATGAATAATTTCAATTTTTACAATAAAATTTTGTGCAATTTGACCAATAAATCATTAAAACGTGCTTGCAGCTCCCAAAAAATGAGGAGTGCAAGCACGCTTTGATATTACAGCGGACCCAGCGGAACGCCCTCTTCGTTGTAGGACGTAGAGATCCTTCCGTTGGCATACGCGCACATGATATTCGCGCAGAGATAAATAGCGCGGTCGCCTCTCTCCATCATGATACCGATCGCGATCTCGGGATCATCGGCGGGATAGTACGCCACGATCGCGGAGTTTGTCACATCCGAGGAAGCCTGCGGAGTACCCGTCTTGACGCACGCGTTCAGCCTGCCAACGCCAACATAATCAAACGGGGAGCCTAAATTGGGAGAACCGTTTATATACGTGCCCCACACTTCGGATGCCACCTTGCGCATTCCCTCGCGTACCTCGATCATAATGTTTTCCATGTTGTCATATCCGGAAAAATCCTCCGCGACAACAACTTCCGTATCATACAGCTTTTCCGTAAAATCGTAGTTGTACACAGACTTTACGATATGCGGCTGATAACGCACGCCCTTGTTGGCAAGCGTCATAGCCTGGACTGCCATGTGCATCGGCGTGAGCAGCGTCTCGCACTGTCCTATACCCGCTTGGATAACGTCGCCGGGATTCCATGTCATCCCGAGCTGTTCATACAGCTCCATTGAGGACATCTGCCCCGTTTTCATCGGCAGCTCAAAGCCAAGGTCGGTGCCCACACCGAACCGCGCTGCCCAGTCCGCGAGCTTATTGATCCCCATTCTCCGCGCCGTCTCATAAAAGAATACGTTGCAGGAATGTTTCAGCCCATCCCGAACATTTATGGAATTGTGTATTCCTTCACAACCCGGCTGATAGCCTGTAAAATAGGTGTATCTGCCTACACAGGTGATCAGCGAATCCGGAGTGATCGCGCCCTCGTACAATCCCGCCGTCGCCGTTATCGTCTTGAAGGTCGAACCCGGTCTGAACGTTCCGTCCAGCGCTCGGTTGAATACAGGAGAATAGTCCGCCGATATGACGCTGCCGTAGTCGCTGACATATTCGTTGATGTCATAGCCCGGCAAACTTGCCATCGCCAGCACGCCGCCGGTCTTTACATCCAGCACCACCGCCGCGCCGCTGTAGCAGCCGTTTTCCTCAAGATATTCGGGAGTCAGACCCTTGAGCAGATAGTATGACGGAGAGTGCAGATAGTCGATATGATATTGAACGGCGTCCTGTACCAGCTGCTGAAAATTCGAGTCGATAGTCGTCATGACCGAGTTTCCCGCGACGGGATCCTTTGTGATCTCATCGCTTATCTCCAGGCCGTCCGCGCCGCGCGTGATACTGCGTGTGCCGCGCTCGCCGCGAAGCACGCTCTCCAGCGCTTTCTCCACGCCGCTCGTGCCGATAATATCGTTGAGGTTGTAGCCCTGATCCTTAAGACGGTTATAGTCCTCGGGCGATATGGCTCCCACCGTTCCTCTTGCGTGTGCCGCAAGCTCACCGTTAAGGTATTGGCGCTCCCAGCTTTCGGTTATGTCCACTCCGGGCAGCATCCCCGACAGCTCCTTAAGCTCGGCAACAGTGTCCGCGCTTATCCCCGATGCCAATACGAATTTATTATATTCGGAAAAGTCCTTAAGCGTCATCTCATAACGCACGCCCGCGATCGCTCGGCGCATTTCCTCGCCGTACCTTTCGCTGATATCATAAGTATCATAAAGATGATATATACAGTTTTCAACCGTGGCATAATTCGCGATATTCAGCTTCGACTTGAGCGTTTCCACGGCGCGTTCTTTGCCTTCGAGAAATCTGTAAGGCTCGGTTTTGGTAATGGGCAGCGTCTCGTTCCACTCCTCGCCGTTCTTTTTCAGAATCGTCAGCACACGGTAAATAATATCGTTTTCCGTACCGTAGACCAATGAGGAATCCTGAAGGTTTATGTTATATATGGTCTTGTTTGTGTTGAGAACCACGCCGTTGCGGTCGACTATCTGTCCTCTCGCCGCGTCTACCTCCTGTACTGCCACCTTTGTTTCCTTGGTCATCTGAAGATACATATCCCCGTCAACCAGCTGCATCTGAAGGAGCCTTACTCCGCACAGAAACGCCGCAGTGACCACAAAAGCAACCAAAATTATAGATCGAATGAATGAAGAGATTTTTGACATAACTCAGCCCTTTTCTTTATTCTCCGCTTCCTGCGCCGCTTGCGCCGACTCGTCCAGCCTGCGTGCGGAATTCTCCAGTCTGTCTTGCTCATGCGGACGCAGCTTCCTGTTGATCAGCCGTATCAGCAGATACACAGGCACCGAAAACAAAATAGCTCCGCCATATGCCGGAAGTATCACCAGCCTGAATGAGATCACGCTGTCCGCACCTTCCCACACCCAATGAAGAAATACCAGATCCAGAAACGCCATAACTATCGCCGCAACTGCATTCATAACCAGATGCGACAACAGATTCACCTTGATCAGAAACCGCGAGATCAGCGAAATCACAGGACATATACACAGCAGCCACAGCGCCGAGAACCCCGCTACCGAAACGCCGTTCGCCATATCCAGCATAAGCCCGCAAAACGTACCGAACACTCCCGCCGCAAGATCGCCCTCATACATAGCGACCGCAGTCGCCAGCGGGATTATAAGCAGCGGACAAAATCCTCTGATCAGCGGATTTATCTCAAAAATATAAAATAAAAGCAAGGCAGCGGAATACAGAAACCAGCGCAGAAAACTGCGCAGCATCATTCGGCGTGACCGGGCCTTGCTCCCCAGAATCTTTTTCATTGAATTTCCTTATTTAAAATTTCGGTTTCCGCGCCCTCACTCCCTGCGCTCCGCTTCGCTGCACTCGGTCGTGCCGCGTAAACCGATCATTATTTAAAATTTCGGTTTCCGCGCCCTCACTCCCTGCGCTCCACTTCGCTGCACTCGGTCGTGCCGCGTAAACCGATCATTCATCCAGCTCAAATGGTATTCCCTTGCCGCTGAAATCGGTTATAACAAACACCGAGGTCACTGTGCGCACGTCCTGAGTAAGCTCTATGACCGCGTGCTTGGAAAATCCGTTCGGATCGTCATAGATCTCTTTAACAATGCCCACCTGAACGTCATCCGGAAACAATCCGCTCTTTCCTGAGGTGAAAATAATATCCCCCTCACGGATATCGGCGTCCTTGAGAATATTGCTCATAAGACAAAGTCCCTGCTGAGCCGAGTTTATGTCGTTCTCAAGCACACCCGTGGTTTTCGAGCGCATTGTATACACTCCGACGTTCACCTGCGGACTGAGAACGGTCGTGACCTTCGCGTAATTGTCGGCAATTGAGGTCACTCTTCCCACAAGACCCACCGACGTTATAACGGGATCTCCCTCCGAAATGCCGCTGGTCTTGCCTTTATTTATAGTAAATCCGCAGTATATGTCGTTAGAGTTTCTGCCGATAACAGCGCACGGTTCGGAGAAAATAAAGTCCTCGCTGCGCTCCTTGAGCTCCAGCATCTCACGGAGCTGATCGTTCTCCTGCTTAAGGGAATCAAAGTCCATCGTATGCTTGTACATTTCCGCGAGCTCCGCTGAGAGCCTTTCATTCTCGCTCTTGTATTTATCGGCGTTCACCAGCTTGTCAATGAACCCCGAAACGCCGTTGGAGATGGCGTTGGCGGCGCTTACAAACGGATAAGTGATCGTGCTGATGATCTGCTCGGGCGCGGTCTGTGTGCCGATCGTAACGGCAACATATGTCATAAGACCCAGCAGCAGCGCCGCAATGCAGATAAGTATCCTAAATTTGACGCTGTGAAAAAATTCCTTCATAACTTACCGCGATCCGTATCAGTAAATAGTCTCGTCCTCGCTGAGAACGTCCTCCAGCTTATCGATGTTTTCGAGAACCTTTCCCGTGCCGTCCGCAACGCAGTCAAGCGGTCTTTCGGCGATCTTTACGGGCATTCCCGTCTCCTCATGGATCAGCCTGTCCAAGCCGCGCAGCAGCGCACCGCCGCCCGCGAGCATGATACCGCTCTCGATGATATCCGCCGCAAGCTCGGGAGGACACTTCTCAAGCGTAGTCTTGATAGCCTCGATAACGTGACCCAGCGGCTCTGACAGCGCCTCGCGTATCTCCATAGAGGTGATGGTTATGTTCTCGGGCAGACCGTTAAGAAGGTTACGGCCCTTGATGTCCATAACAGGCTCGTTTTCATCCATCTGGAACGCGGAACCGATACCCGTCTTGATGTTCTCGGCGGTTCTCTCACCGATAAGCAGATTGTATTTTTTCTTGATGTAGTTGATGATAGCGGATTCAAACTCATCACCCGCCACTCTGACCGAACGCGCGGTAACGATACCGCCCAGCGATATAATAGCGACCTCGCTCGTACCGCCGCCGATGTCGACGATCATGCTGCCGACTGGCTCCGCAACGGGAAGACCCGCGCCGATAGCCGCCGCCATAGGCTCCTCGATAATGGAAACGCGCTTTGCTCCGGCCTGCTGAGCGGCCTCCTTAACGGCTCTGCGCTCTACCTCGGTAACTCCCGACGGAATGCAGATAATAACACGTGCCTTGCCCTTGCCCTTAAGCGCTTTCTTGATAAACTGACTGAGCATGATAGAGGTCATGTCAAAGTCCGCGATAACGCCGTCCTTAAGCGGGCGGACAGCGGTGATGGAGCCGGGCGTACGTCCGATAACGTCCTTAGCCTCCTGACCGACATAGCGCACCTGCCCTGCCTTCTTATCGACCGCGACCACGGACGGTTCGCGGAGAATTATTCCCTTGCCGCGCATATAAACCAGCGTATTAGCCGTACCAAGGTCGATACCGATATCTCTGTTGATCCCAAACATCAAAATTGTCCTCCGAATATTTATTATTTTTTAGTTAGTATAATTAAGTAAAATAGCAATCATATACCACATTAGATTATAACATTATTTTCGCCAAATTGCAATATATTATTTATCTAAAATTTTCAAAAAATGAGCTTTTTTTCGGCATTTTAACGAAAACATTCACCATATGCAAGTTACAGTGAACATTAAGCGTGCTAATAAATCTTTGAAATGTTGATCTTGGCTGGTTTTAAAATGTTGACGAGGGGCTGTTGATTTAAAAGAAATTTCAAAACCGGGCAACACTTCGTGTTGCCCTAGCCAATCCCCCTCGGCTCCGCGCCTTCGGCGCTGCACCGAGTGGAATTGCTTTTTGAAATTTCTCCTGCGCGTTTAAAATGTTGATCTTGGCGTGAGTACTTGTGCTCAAATTTAGCACGCGGTTCTCGGCTATAAAGCAAAATAATATCAACACTTTACCAACACAGCAAAGCCACAGTGGTCGTGCTTTTGGCAGAATGCTCAAATAAACCAAACAGATAAGAAAACAACATTTTTTATAAGCGCTTTGCAAACAGAAACTCCCCGCCGTTAATAGGCAGGGAGTCAGTCTGTAGAAAAAGTTGTTTTATGCCAAGATCAACAATTTAAACACGCAGGAGAAATTTCAAAAAGCAGTCCCGCTCGGCGGAGCGGAGCGCGAAGCGCGGAGCGGAGCCGAACGGGACTGGCTAGGGCAGGGCGCAGCCCTGCCCGGTTTTGAAATTTCTTTTAAATCAACAGCCCCTCGTCAACATTTTAAAACCAGCCGAGAACAACGTTATAAAACCAGCCAAGATCAACATTTTAAAGGTTTTTTCTACAAACCAAAACTCCCTGCCATTGACAGACAGGGAGTTCCAACGCGCACAGCGCGACCTTAACCGTTTATTATCACTTGTTCTCAACCAGCGCCTTGGTATCGCGTGCGATAAGCAGCTCCTCGTTGGTGGGAACCACCCAGACCTCTACCTTGCTGTCGGGAGCGGAGATCTTCAGCAGCTTGCCGCGCTGACCCTCGTTCGCCTTATCGTCAAACTTGATTCCGAGATATTCCATATCGTGGCAAACATCCGCGCGGAGATCGTCGGAGTTCTCGCCGATGCCGCCCGTGAACAGAACAGCGTCCAGACCGTTCATAACAGCCGCATAAGAACCGATATACTTCTTGATCTGATAACGCAGCATCTCGCCCGCGAGAATAGCCCGCTTGTCGCCCTTAGCGGCAGCGGCAATAATATCGCGGTTATCGCTGGAAATGCCGGAAACGCCGAGGAAACCCGACTTCTTGTTGAGATAGTCGCTCGTCTCGGAGGGGCTGAGTCCCAGCTTGTTCTGAATATACGTTACAGCCGACGGGTCAACGCTGCCCGAGCGCGTTCCCATAAGAACACCGTCCAGAGGAGTGAAGCCCATGGTCGTGTCAACGGACTTTCCGCCATCTACCGCGGTGATGGATGAACCGTTGCCGAGGTGGCAGGAAACGATCTTAAGATCCTTGATATCCTTGCCCATAGCGTCCGCCAGAGCCTGGGAAACAAATCTGTGAGAGGTGCCGTGGAAACCGTATTTTCTTACGTGGAACTTCTCATAGCACTCATACGGCATACCAAACATAAACGCCTTTTCGGGCATGGTCTGATGGAACGCGGTATCAAAAACGGCAACCTGGGGAGTGCCCTCGGGAAGAACCTTCTTGCATGCTCTCAGCGCCAGAGCGTGCGGGTGATTGTGTACGGGAGCCAGCTCCGAAAGATCGTCGATCTGCTGAATGACCTCGTCGGTAACGATCGTGGTCTTGCTGAAGTTCTCGCCGCCGTGAACAACTCTATGACCTACAGCGCCGATCTCGTCCATAGACTTGATAACAGCC
>JAIEDJ010000136.1 GCA_029068025.1 Oscillospiraceae bacterium
CGATCCGTCAGATCGCTCTGAACGCGGGCGTTGAAGGCTCCGTGATCATCAACAACATCGTTGCCAAGAAGACGGTAGGCTACGGCTACGACGCTTACACCGAGAGCTACGGCGATATGATCAAGAAGGGTATCGTAGACCCCGCTAAGGTAACTCGTTCCGCTTTGCAGAACGCGTCCTCCGTTGCGGAGATGGTACTCACCACCGAGTCGCTCGTTGCCGACAAGCCCGAAGAGAATCCTCCCGCGGCGGCAGCACCCGCAGGCGGCATGGGCGGAATGTATTGATAAATTTTGATTTCCGACTGTTAAGTAATGCCCGTTCCCAAAAGGAGCGGGCAGTTTTCTTTTTTAAATTGCTCTTGTAATTTTGCGAAAAGTATGTTATAATTTAACTATAATATTTTTTAGGAGGATATTATTATGTTTTGTCCTAAATGCGGTGAAAATAATCCCGACGGAGCACGGTTTTGCGGGAAATGCGGCGGAGAGCTTTTGGTGCAGCAGCAACAGCCGTATCCTAACATGGGACAGCAGCAGTACCCGGGAACAGGACAGCAGCAGTACCCGGGAACAGGGCAGCAGCAATACCCGGGAATGGGACAACAGCAGTATCCGGGAGCGGGACAGCCGATATATGCAGGCTATACGCAGATGCCGCCCAAAAAGAGATCCGCGGCAGTGCCGATCGCCATTATATGCGGTGCTGCGGCCGCTGTGGCGGTGTTCCTTGTATTGCTGTTTACGGTGATACTTCCAAGTCAGCCTAATGAGACGACTGGTCAGAGTATTGAGAGCCGTCTGAACCACAGATGGGAATACACGCTTGGCAGCTATACGGATATTATAGATTTCAGAAATAATACGGTGGAGGTCAATGGAGCTGTCACTCCCATAACATGGGAATTAAAGGGCGATGACATATTTGTTGTGACCAGCCCCTACACCACTGTCGAATTCAGTTTTTCAATAAGCTCCGACGGACGTGAGATGACAGTCAGGAATCTGGATCTGGCGAATCCTCCGAGCTTAAAATACAAGAGGGCAGACTGACTGTTGTTTTATCTGATCATGTATTATGTGCTGCAATGGACTTGGGGGATCCTTCAAAACATCACAGGACTTGTTCTGTTTATGGCGAACATCTCAAAAAAACACTATCGCCATAACGGCGCGGTAGTCACCGAATGGAATTATCGCCGCGGCAGCGTGGGACTTGGCATGTTCATTTTCATAGGTGTTCCAAAAGGCAGAGCTGACAGAACCGAGACCGAAAAGGTTATTTGCCACGAGTACGGCCACACGCTCCAGTCGATCATTCTCGGGCCGCTGTTCCTGCCCGTGATAGGGCTGCCGTCGCTGATGTGGTGCGGTTTGCCGTGCTTTGTGAATTATCGGAAAAGAAAAAACGTATCATATTATTGGTTCTACACAGAACGCTGGGCGAACAGCTTAGCGAAAATCGAATTATAAAGGAGAAATTCATTATGAGAAAGAATTTTGGCGTAAAGTCATGGTTTTATCCGCTTCCCGTGCTGATCGTAGCCACCTATGACGAAAACGGCGCTCCCGACGCAATGAACGCCGCCTGGGGCGGTCTTTACGATGCGGACAAGGTGGAGCTTTGTCTCAGCGCGGGTCACAAGACCACCAAGAACATCAAGGCAAAGGGCGCGTTTACCGTGAGCTTCGCGGACGCGGCACACATTGCGGCGTGCGATTATGTCGGAATGGTCTCCGCAAACGACACCCCCGATAAAATGCAGAAGGCGGGCTTCACCACAGAGAAAAGCGGATCTGTGGACGCTCCCGTTATAAACGAGCTTCCTCTTACCTTGGAATGTGAACTGATCAAGATAAACGAGGACGGAAACGTCATCGGAAAAATCGTAAATATCAGCGCCGATGAGAGTATTCTTGACGGCAGCGGCGCTATTGACGTATCAAAGCTGCGCCCCATCTCCTTTGAGCCTGTAAGCAACGGCTATTACGTGCTTGGCGAGAGAGTAGGAAACGCTTTTAAGGACGGCGGGGCATTGAAATAAAAATAAACGGGAGCGCGTTTTGCGCTCCCGTTTCAGTCTGTAGAAAAAGTTATTTTAGCCGAGAGCTGCGTGCCAAATTTGAGCACAAGCGCCCAAGCCAAGATCGACAATTTAAACGCGCAGGAGAAATTTCAAAAAGCAGTCCCGCTCGGCGGAGTGGAGCGCGAAGCGCGGAACATAGCCGAGCGGGGCTGGCTAGTGCAGGGCGAAGTCCTGCACGGTTTTGAAATTTCTTTTAAATCAACAGCCCCTCATCAACATTTCAAAACCAACCAAGATCAACTTTTTAAATGTTTATCTGCAAGCTGAAATGGGGGCACAAAACGCGCTCCCGTTTTCTTAGAGCTTCTTGATTATCTGCTGAACCTTTCCGACTACTCTCAGCCGCTGAACCTCCGCGCCCTGAAATCGCTGCACAGGGTATTTTTCATTTATGGAGCGCAGCTCTATCCATGTTGAGCCGTACTCTATGATCTTTACCAAGCCCTCACCGCCGTCAAGCAGAACTACGCCGATACTGCCGCTGTCCACAGACGTCTGGCGGCGTACTACTATGATATCCCCGTCCTCTATCTTTGGATACATACTGTCGCCCGTCACTCGGATAGCGATAGTGTCCTCCACATCATACGGATTGTTGATGATCGTCGGGATATAGTCAACGACCTCATTTACAGCATATGCTCCGAATCCCGCAGAAACGCTCTCGAAGACCGGTATCCTGTATATCTTGTCGCTGCTGATGACCTCCGAAATATTAGAACGCTCTGATCGTTTGCGGGAATCGGTCATTCCGAGCAGCCATGCTTCGGAAACGCCCAGAGCGCTTGCGATAAGGCACGCCGCCTTCGACTTCGGGACATATACGCCGTTTGTGTATTGACTGATGCGTGCCTTGCTTATTCCCGTTGCGGCGGCAAGCTCCACAGGGCGCATTCCCTTCTCGGCAAGCGCCTGCTTCAGTCTTTTTTGAAAAACATTCGGAGAATCGGACATCATATCACCTGATAATCAATAATTTATAACGGACGGTCTCTGCACGCGCCGAACTGTACGTTATTAATTATAATTATATCATAACGGCAAAGTATTGTCAATAACGCCCGGAAAAAACTCGTCTATTTGTCTGTTATTAATTGCACGCTGCCTATTATAACGCGTTTTTTAAATACTTTCATCAAAAATATCCACGAGACCGCCGCGTCCGCGATCAGCACCGCCCCTCCGATAAGCTCCGTCCCGGAACACGGCAGCAGAAAGGTCAGCTTAATGACCTGCGCGGCAGCTCCGGACGCGCAAAAGATGTGCCCGCTTCTCATCACGAATTCCCCGAAGCTGCCGACTTCCTCCGACAGTGCGTTGGAAGCCGCATACGCGAACGTACACGTGTACAGCGTGATTACAGCACACGCCGCCACATCACCAAACGCCGCTGCAAGGAGCCTTCCCGACTGCGGCAAAGTCTCCCGATACCGAAGCTCTCCGCAAACGATCAGCAAGGCAACGCAGCCCAGCATCGCGGCAGCAGCTTTTTTACACGCCGCGTCAAACTTGATATTTATTAATAAACGCATTTTTATCCCCCCTTGCCATTGATTATACCACCATTGTGCCGCGCTTTTGATCGTATATCGGGCGCGTCTTTCCGATTGTTCTGCCGATTTTTGAGATAACCGCACTTTTCATATTGACAAAAGTCGAAAAATATAGTATAATGACAGTAATATCCTAAGGTATGCTGCAATTGCTTTGTAGTATTGTCCTGAGAAAAGGGGGTGTGGGCGTGGGGGTATTACTGTTCCTCGTTACGGCTTTTATTCCTGTTCTGTTTGTTGTGAATCTCGGCGTATATTGGCTTGCGAGAAAAATGATCATTGCACTGGAACGTATGATCTACCCAAAGACAAACCGACGTGACGGTGTTCTGGCAGAGCTTTCCATCACCGAAGGCGAATCTCTGAAGCTCAGAGAAAGTACGTGCAGAGCTTCAATGTGGTATTCGTTATTTGTGAATATAACGGCGGTTTTCCCGCTGCTGGGCATTCTCGGTACTGTCATGTCGCTGATGAATCTCTCTGGAACGGACGACCTGTCAGCGAACTTCTCCTCCGCCCTGCTGACAACGTTTCTGGGACTTATTGCCGCGATCTTTTTCAAGCTGATCGACGCGTGGATCTCATCCCGCCTTGACAGAGCGCTTGAAGAAGCGGACTACATAATTCATCAGCATGATAAGGAGCAGCAGGAAAAAGCGCAGCGCGAGAAGGAAAAGCGCGAAAAAGAGCTTCGTGAAGAAGAGCTTCAAAGAGAACAGCACGAGAGGGAGCTTCACCAAATAGCGCTTCAAAATAAAGAGCCTCGGAATGATGAGCTAAGGAGCATAGAATGCGTCGAAAACGAGACATAATCATCGAGCTTACATCGCTGCTGGACGTGATCATGATCATGATATTCATGGTCATGGCGGAAAACGGGAAGCTCATCACCGAAAAGCAGTCCTCGCTGGACTCCGTGACCTCCGAAAACCAAGAACTTACCGGCCGTGTGGACAAGCTGGAGACCGAGCTTGGAGAAGCGCAGGCAAAGCTGGACGAGGGCAGTTATGACGAGCTGCTCGAACGCCTTCAAATAGCCGAAAGCAAGCTTGAGAGCTACGAGTTTATGAACGGCGTTGTGACCGTTATAAATATTGAGCTGGAAAACAAATACAACCACACCGTCCGTTTCCTGACATTCGGAAACGCCGCGTCGGAAGCTGATTCAAGGGTCTGCGAGATACGCAGTGACAAGGATCTTGCGGACGCTATAAGCAGACTGAAGGTGTACATTCACGATCACATATCAGATGTCAGCGAAAAGGTTGATTCTCCGATAGTATACATGGTATTTACATATAACGCGGCAAACGTATTTCAGGACGATTACGCGGCGGTGAATGACGCGCTGAGCGACGCTGAGATAAGAGCCGCCAACGGAAACGTCAGATACCGCATTAACCGTATAATATAAAAGCGCCCGAGAGCGCACGAAAGGAGTTATTTTTATGAACGACAAACACCCACACCCCGATCATCATGACGATCACGAGCATGATCATGATCACAAGAAGAAAAAGAAGAAAGAGAAAAGAGGACGCAGACACGGCGGACTTGTACTGTTCCTGCTGCTGGCGCTTATCATTCTTATAGCGCTCGTTTGGTTTTTCAGAAACGGTTTCGGACTTGGCCCGGGCACGGGCGATCAAACGGGAACGTCAAATCCGTCAGATGCGTCAACTCCTGTCAGCTCGGACAACTCCACGGGATATAATTCTGATATCACACAGATCCGCATAGAGAAGAATGACATCTACATCGGAAGCGAGCTCTGCGCAGATGAAAACGTGCTTAAGGAGCGCGTTATCGCGGCAGGCAGCGGCAAAAAATACGAGCTTGTACACGACAGCGCCATCAAGGAGACCTATGACAAGGTAAAGCAGGTAATGCTTGAGCTTAAGGATGCCCTTGATCTGGACGTAAACTTCAATGAATAAAAACGAAACTCCCGATCAAAAAAGATCGGGAGTTTAAATTATATGATCGCATCCAGGGTCTCAAAAACAGTCTTTATATTTATCGGCTTTGCGATATGGGCGTTCATTCCGCTGTTTATCGCCGCCTGACGATCCTCGTCAAAGGCGTTGGCGGTCATGGCGATGATCGGGATCGACGACAGCCCGCTGTCATCGAGCGCGCGTATGGCGCGTGTAGCTTCGTATCCGTTCATAACGGGCATTTGTACGTCCATCAGAACCAGCTTGTAATAGCCTGCGCCTTTGGCTGTCAGCATATCCACCGCTTCTTTGCCGTTTTCGGCAGTCTCCACCTCAAATCCGGCCTCGGTGAGGATGGTCTCGGCGATCTCGCGGTTAAGCTCGTTGTCCTCCGTAAGCAGTATTCGTCCTGACCGGATCTTCTCGCCGGATCTGATATGGGAATCTATTTTGCGGCTATCCGCAGAAAGCAGCTCCGCCAGGCATCCGCGTAGCTCGGACAGGAACAACGGTTTCGAGCAGAACGCGCTGACACCCGCCGCCCTTGCCTCATCCTCAAATTTGCTCTTGTCGTGAGCCGACTGCATAATGATCGGAACGCTGCCCGGAAGCGCTGCCCTGATCTCCTTGACGGCATTTATGCTGTCTGTTGCGGACAGATCATGATCAATGATCACCGCGGAATAATTATTGTATTTCTTGATCAATTCAACGGCGCTCTCTGCCGAATCCGCGCTGTCGGCGCGAATACCGAGCATTCTCAGCATCGACGAAACGCTCTCGCATACCTCGCTGCTCTCGTCGATGATAAGCGCCCGATGACCCTTGAACAGGGAGTAGTCTACGAGATCCTCCCCGCTGCCGTACAGCTTGAACGAAAACGTCAGCGTGACCTCGGTTCCTACGCCCTTTTCGCTGTCTACCTCTATGGAGCCGTTCATCAGATCAACAAGATTCTTTGTGATCGCCATTCCCAGACCCGTTCCCTGTATACCGCTGAGAGTGGAGTTGCGCTCGCGCTCAAACGGCTCGAAGATCTTTGCCAGGAACTCCTTATCCATGCCGATACCGTTGTCCTTGATAAGAAACTCATAGTTGGCATATCCGTCGCGCGCCCCCGCGTTCTCTGATATCCTGAACGTGATGCTTCCGCCCTCCGGCGTGTATTTTATGGCGTTGGACAGCAGATTCAGCAGTATCTGATTCAGCCGCAGTCTGTCGCATATAATATTCTCGTCGTAAACGTTGACAGTGTTGATATGGAATTCCAGATCCTTTGCCGCGATCTCCGATTGAAGTATGTTTTTAAGACCCGCGGTGATGTCCGAAAGGCTGGCGGGATTTTCCTCCAGGAACACCTTTCCGCTTTCGATACGGCTCATATCCAGCACATCGTTTATAAGTCTCAGCAGATGATCGCCGGATATGCTGATCTTCTTAAGACATTCCTCCACGCTCTCGATGTTGTCAAGACGTGAAAGCGCCAGGGTAGTAAATCCGATGATCGCGTTCATCGGCGTGCGGATATCGTGCGACATATTGGACAAGAACGCGCTCTTTGCGCTGCTTGCGCGGTTTGCCTGAGCCAGAGCGTTTTCGAGAAGATCGCGCTTTTCCATGTCCTTGCGTATCTCCTCATCAACGCAGCGGAATCCAAGCACCGCGCCCTTGCTGCCCACGCGCACCGCCTTGACCTGAAAGTACCGCAGCGTACTGTCGCACATGACCCTGTAATTCAGATAATATGTATTCGTTTCCGAAAGTATTTTCTTGAGATTCTCGCAGGTAAAGGTCTCAATAAAGGTGTCGCGGTCTTCTTCATAAACACATTCCGCCGCGTATGCTCCTATGCAGCTCTCCAGCTCCAGCTTTCCGGAGAATATCGTCCCCAGCATATGCTTTTCGCAGTCGTTCAGCCGCAAAGCGTGTCCCTTGCCGTTCTCACGGTCGAAATAGCACACAAGATTATAATCTTCGCTCAGCGCCTGGATAAGCTGCTCGTTTTCATGTTCGCGGAGCTTCTGCTTGGTGCAGTCCAGCAAAAAGCGCTGATAATACGGCTCTCCGCCGTCGTCCAGCAGCTTGACTGTACCTGTGATATGACGGATCTTTCCGCTTGGCGTGCGCACGCGGTATTCAAGGCTTACCGCGTCCCCCTCCTCCTTGAGCGTTTTTATTCGCTCGCGGAGAATGGGCTTATCTTCATCCAGAACCGACTCCGCGACAAAATCGAAGCCGCTTGCAAGCATTTCCTCAACCGACTCATATCCGAGGATCCGCAGCGCGGCGTTGTTCGCGCTGAACACTCTGTCTCCGCTGAGCGAGTGAGTCATAACACCGCAGTCGATCGATGTGAATATCTTTTCAAGAACGCGGTTTTTCTTGATGATCTCTTCCTCAAACTGGCGCTCGCGGGTGATGTCGATACCAAGTCCGACGGTTCCCATAACGCTGCCGTCGAGATCGTACAGCGGAGATTTATATGTAGTCATCAGGCGTTCTCCCTGACTTGTGGTGATCGTTTCTTCATTCACCAGCATTTCACGCGACTCCATAACGTGATTGTCGGATGCCACGCACGCGGGATCGTCGCCGTCAACGCCCCAGATATATCCGTGTGTGCTGCCCTCGACCTGCTCTCTGCTCTTATTCACGGCGCGGCAAAAGCTCTCGTTCACCTTTTCATGGATACCGTCGCGGTTTTTGAACCATATAAGGCTCGGGGACGTATTTATTACTGCTTCAAGATAACCCTCCGCCTGACGCGAAGCACAGCGCATTTTAAGATAACCTATCAGCTTGCCGAGTCTGAAGCGCAGCTCCTGATCTGTGACAGGCAGATTCCACACGTTGCTTATTCCCGAAAACTCATCAGAAAAAAGATCCGTTCCCGACGGAGCCATAACGATAAGTTCGCCGTCGGATTTTTTGGCGGCACAAAACGCCTTTATTGTGTCCGCAATGCCGCCGCCGTTATCCGCCTGAGCAATGATGATATCCGCTCCCGCCGCCGCACCGGCATCCGCAAGCTCTCCCTCCGAGAATTCAACGGTGAATTCTTTCGGAAACGGCGTTGCTCTGATCACTTCCGATATGTGTTTTAAAACTCCCGCAAGGTGAATAAGGATTCTGCAATGGTACATAACGGTTTTCCTCCGCACTTTTGGATTATGCCAATTATTGGATCTCACTAAAATTCTATATACATTATAGCATATTTTTGCTTTCTTGTCAACCTCGCCGAACTACCCCGTCTTGAACAGCAAAACGGGGTAGTTTTTTATCTGCCGATCCTTCTGACCTTAACCTTGATCGGCGTGTTTTTGTGTATCAACGGCTTTACCGTGCGGCGTTCCGACGGCACCGCGGCAGCGGTAGCGTCATACGCCTGCTTGTAGAAATAAAGCTGCGAATTGAGCGGGGATTCTCCGCCGCCGACGCGGCGGTACAGCCCGTCGGAAAACAGCTCCCGCGCCTTCACGTTATCCCGCAGCATAACGGAAAAGCTCTCGCATACCCTGTCCGCAAGCGCTTTGTCGAGTATCGGCGCGGCTACCTCTATGCGGCGCTCGGTGTTTCTCGTCATAAAATCCGCGCTGGAAATATAAACGCGGCGGCGGTCGTTCGCTCCGAAAATGTATATGCGCGAGTGCTCAAGGAACCGCCCTACTATGGATACCACGCGGATATTGTCCGTGTCCCCCTTGATCCCGGGGATCAGACAGCATATGCCGCGCACGATAAGCTCCACGCGCACTCCCGCGCGTGATGCCTCTGCCAGCTTTTCAATAAGATCGCGGTCAGTCAGCGAGTTGATCTTGATGCCGATGTAGCCGTCGCGCCCGTAGGTTATCTCATTGTCGATAAACTCGACTATGCGGCTCTTAAGCCCGGTAGGCGCGACCATCAGACGGCTCGTGCCGCCGACTGTGGAACCTATCATCAGCGCGTTGAACACCACCGACGCGTCCGATCCGAAATCACGTTCGGCGGTCATCAGCGTGAGGTCGGTGTAGAGCTTTGATGTGCGCTCGTTGTAGTTTCCGGTGCCGACCTGAGTGATATAGGTCACGTCGTTGCCGTCGCGAAGCGTGATCAGCAGCAGCTTGGAGTGGACTTTAAGCTCCTCCAGACCGTAGATGACGTTCACCCCCGCTTCCTCAAGCTGCTTCGACCAGCCGATATTGTTTTCCTCATCGAATCTCGCGCGCAGCTCCACCAGCGCCAGGACGTTCTTTCCGTTCTCCGCCGCCTTGTTGAGCGCGTTGATGATCTTGCTGTCGCGTGCGACGCGGTAGAGCGTTATCTTGATCGATGAAACGTCGGGATTCACCGCCGCCTCCTCCAGCAGCGTGATAAACTGACTGATATTCTCATACGGATAATTCAGCAGAATATCGTGCTGACGGATCTGTTCAATAAGCGGAACGTTCGGCAGTATATCGGGTGATCTCTGGGAAACAAGCGGAGCGAAGAACAGCTCCGAATGGCTCTCCAGCCGCTTTTCAAGCGACGATATGAACCCCATCGAAAGCGGCGAGGACTGCCTGAAAACAAAATTGTCCGCAACGTCAAGCGTTTTCGTCAGAATGGATATAATATCGCTGTCGGGGCTTCCCTGAAACTCCAGCCGCACGGGACTGAGCTTTTTGCGCTTTTTCACCATTTTGCTCATGATGTCGCGAAAATCCACATCATGATCGAACAAGCCCTCGTCTATCGGAATATCGGCGTTCCGCGTTACTCTGAAAATACATTTCGAGATTATGTCGAAATTATCCCATACCTGCTTGGCGCAGCGGCGGATGATCTCCTCCATAAGTATGAAGCGACCTGTGGGGGCGGACATTTTAGAGCCGTCGGTCTTAACCTGCGGAAGGAACACCACGCGCGGCAGCCCCTCGGACGCGGGGAGGATGCCGAAAATGCACTTGCCCGAGCTGTCGGTTTTCTTGCGTATTTTACAGCCGACATAGATCTCTCCGCTTTTCAGGAACGGGACGGGGTGCTTTTTGTCTACTATTCCCGTGAACAACAGCGGGCGAACCTCACGGTTGAAATACGCCTTGACAAAAGCATCCTCGTCGGGAGTGAGCTTATCCTCGTCAATATGTTCAACGCCGAACGCGGAGAGCCCGCGCATGATCTCGGCATAGGTATCGTCCTTTACGGGGATAAGCGCGCTGACGCTTTTTGAGATCTCGGAGAGCTGTTCCTTAGCCGTGAGATTGGTTTTATTATCCTTGTCTTTAGGATCGAAGATCAGCTTATCATGGAGACTGCCTACTCTGATCATAAAGAACTCGTCGAGATTTGAACAGAAGATCTGAACAAAGCGCAGGCGCTCGAAGAGGGGTGTAGATTCGTCACGAGCTTCTTCGAGGACGCGTTCGTTGAATTTCAGCCAAGAAAGTTCACGGTTGTCATAAAAACCTTTACTCATAACTAAGCTCCTAAATTAAAATTTGAAGGCTATTTAAAAGTTAAAAACCGGGATTCTTAAGGGGCTAGCCCCTTAAGCTGGGTTTGGGGCGGAGCCCCAACATAAAGAAGGTAGCCGCGGAGCGGCGTTCGGCTAGATCCACCTTTCCGGCTGAAGCTCCTGTGCCGTCAAGCGCACCGAGATCCACAGTTCCTGCAGCCGGATAGGTGGTGCAAAGGGCACGCCGCTCCGTGCTGCGAACGACTGAACACCCGTCCTCGCGCCCAAAGCATGAACGTCCTTTATTCCATTAAAGACTATCTAAAGAGATTTTGCAGATTACCTTAACAGCGTTGCGGTAGTGCTTTGGACGCATTGGACGGGTGTTCAACGTTCTCCGCACTCCGCGGTTGGTGATATTATGGTGGGGCTCCGCCCCACACCCCGGCAGTGGCTCTGCCCCTGCACCCCGCCAAATGGACCAGTCCCTTTGGAATCCCGGTTTTTAACTTTACGAGAGCCTGCTAAATTATTATTTATCCTTCAATTCCGACGCAACCTTTATAAATTCCGTAAACAGCGGATGCGGTCTGTTCGGACGCGACTTGAACTCCGGATGAAACTGCACTCCCACAAAGAACGGATGTACATCCTGCGGCAGCTCCACGATCTCCACCAGCTTCCCGTCCGGCGATAATCCCGCAAATTTCAGTCCCTTCGCGGTGAGATCGTCGCGGTATACATTGTTGAACTCATAGCGGTGACGGTGGCGCTCGTAAATAAGTCCCTCACCGTAAACCCGCCGCGAAATGCTGCTCTCGTCCAGCTTGCACGGATACAATCCCAGCCGCATCGTGCCGCCCATCTCAACACCCTTCTGATCGGGCATAAGATCGATCACCGGATATTCAAACTCGCCGAACTCCGCGGAATTCGCGCCATCAAGCCCCGCGACGTGCCGCGCAAACTCGATAACAGCCATCTGCATACCCAGACACAGCCCCAGATACGGGAGCTTGTTCTCACGCGCATAGCGCACCGCCTCGATCTTGCCTTCAATGCCGCGGTCGCCGAAGCCGCCCGGTACACAGATCCCGTCACAGCCAACAAGCATTTCCTTCGCGTTCTCATGAGTGATCTCCTCGGAATTGATCAGCTTGATGTCAACGTTGCAGCCGCACACCGCGCCCGCGTGACGTATCGACTCCATTACCGAAATATATGCGTCGGGCAGCGCAACATATTTTCCGACAAGTCCGACCGTAAGCGGCTTTGTCGCGTTCTCCTGACGGTGAACCATCTCCTGCCACTCGGAAAGATCGGGCTTTCTGTCCTCCAGTCCGAGATGGTAGCACGCCGAGTGCGCCAGACCCTCGCTCTCCAGCATAAGCGGCACCGCGTATAGCGACGATGCCGTGAGATTCTGGATAACGTCCTCACGGCGGACGTTGCAGAACAGCGCGATCTTCTCGCGCATATCTGCTGGAACCTCGCACTCGCTGCGCAGCACCAGAATATTCGGCTGGATACCGAGCGAGAGCAGCTGCTTTACACTGTGCTGAGTGGGCTTGGTCTTGAGCTCGTTGCTTCCCGTTACATACGGCAGAAGCGTAACATGGATATACAGAACATTCTCGCGCCCTTTCTCGTAACTGACCTGGCGTATCGTCTCAAGAAACGGCGTGGATTCTATATCGCCCACTGTGCCGCCGATCTCGGTGATCACCACGTCCACGGTCTCCGCGCCGCTGTTCGCCGCACGGTATACGCGGCTCTTGATCTCATTTGTTACGTGCGGGATCACCTGAACCGTACCGCCGAGGAAGTCGCCGCGGCGCTCGCGGTTAAGTATCGTCCAATAGATCTTTCCCGTCGTAACGTTGGAATTTACGGAAAGGTTTTCGTCAATAAATCTCTCATAGTGCCCGAGATCAAGATCGGTCTCCGCGCCGTCATCGGTGACGAACACCTCTCCGTGCTGATACGGCGACATGGTGCCGGGATCCACGTTCAGATACGGGTCGAACTTCTGAATGGTGACGCGGTATCCGCGCATTTTGAGCAGTCGTCCGAGTGACGCGGCGGTAATTCCCTTTCCAAGTCCCGACACAACGCCGCCCGTCACGAAAATGTATTTAGTAGCCATATTTTTCCACCTCATAATGTCTTTCAAAAATACTTAAAAACATTATACCACTTTTTGAGTTTTTTTTCAATATGTTATTGCAAGAAATTTTGCTGCGTTTTTATAATGTTGATCTTGGCTTGAGAATACGGTCGCCGGCCACGCACACCGCAATTCCGATCCCACAGCCGATCAGCGTGCCGGCGGCAACGTCCGTCGGAAAATGCACGTACAGATAAAGCCGTGAGAACGCAATGAGACACGCCAGTATCAGCGCAGGGATCCCGAAACGCTTGTCGGTATGAAGCAGTATCACTGTCGACGCGAACGCCACCATGGAATGTCCCGACGGAAACGAATAGTCCTTCGGCACGGATACCAGCAGCTCCACTGATTCGTTAATCCAACACGGACGATCCCGCGCGACAAGATTTTTCAGCAGCAGATTCCCGATAATAAAACAGAGAAGCAGTCCGACACACATCATAACGCCGTTTCTTCTGTATCCGCGAAAGATCAGCAATATCGCGGCGGTAATGATCCATATCGCCCCCGCGCTTCCAAGGTAAGTGATGATCGGCATAAGAGTATTCAACGCCTCGCAGGACAGCCTTTCCTGTAAAAAATCCAATATCGCAAAATCGATCCCGGTGATCGTATCCATAAATTAACAGTCCCTTCTTTTCCGGTAAAGTGTTCTTTTCTTTAATAACGACAGCTCTTCATACGTAAAATACCGCTTACATAATTGCTGAAAAATCGATCGCTTTATCCATTTGTGATCTTCCGCAAACAGCCGTGCTTAAGCCTGCGGAATGACGCTGAGATATTGACAAGGATCAAGCTATTAAAAAAGAAATTTCAATAAAGCTTGACAGTGCTGTGATTTTGATGTAAAATATAAAGAGTGATTTAAATTTTCTTCGGAGGATCTGTAAAATGAAAATGTCATTCAGCTTTTATAAAAGGGTGCTCAGTGCGGCCGCGCTGGCGGCTGTCCTGCTGATCTCGGGCTGTGACAATGCGAGGTCTGTGAATCCGTCGGGCGGCTTGTTTTCAACAAAACACGGCGGCAGCGGCGATCCGGGCGGAATTCAGAGCGGAGCCGCCGATGTTGATCTGACCAATATCTATATTGATCTCAGCCGCGACGTGCGCAATGAGTGTCAGCTGCAGTTTGACGACGGTATGCTTACGATCACCGGAAAGACGGGAGATCAGGGAGTTATGGATGTGGAAACGGATTTTCCCGCCGATGTGAAATTCAAGCGCAGCGGCGACCGTTTTACATGTACGATCACATATACGTCCTCAAGAAGCAGCTATGGGGTGATCGAGATCATCAACCGCAGGTATCAGAACACCTCTGTGCGCGTGAAGATCGGTCAGGGAGCCATTTCGCTTCCGAATATAGTCAGCAACGCGCAGAGCAACTATGATATGGCGCAGAGCGATATCCCGAAAGACAAAGCCGCCGTTACTCTGATGAATATCACGACAAGCGGCGACAAAAAACGCGCGGCGGAGGTTCTCGGCGAAGTGAAAGCGCTTTCAGACAAGATCTGCAGCGGTCTGACAAACGATTATGACAAGCTCCGCGCCATCTCGCGGTGGGTCTCGGAGAATATCTACTATGATCATCCGGCGTTTGCGGCTGGTATACCGGCGAGATGTCTGTCACTGGAGTATATCCTGGAGAACCGTTCGGGAGTGTGCGGCAGCTACGCCAATATGACCGCCGCCTTATGCCAGGCGCAGGGGATCCTGTGCTACAACGTCAGCGGCGAGGGAATAACCAATTCCAAGTGTTATGCGGAGCAGAGCGCCGGTTCTGCGCATGAGTGGAATTACGCGTTTGTCGGCGGCCGCGGGATCTGGATAGACTCCGGCTGGAACTCGTTCAACCATACATATGGCGGGAACGAAACGGTAAGCGGAGATATCGGCTGCAAATATTTTGACATAGGAAACGAGGTGCTGGCGCTTAATCACAAGGTGCACTTTTTGAGCAACCGCGACTTTTTCGATCCCGACATACTGGTATAGATCCGGTCAGAACGGCGTGTCGTCGGGGTCTCTCGCAAGTCCCGCGCAGCCTGTAAGCCCCGCGATCAGCTTAACGTCCTCATCGCTGATGGTGAAATCAAAGACGCGGGTATTCTCAGCGATCCTCGAGGGCGTTACCGATTTCGGCAGCGGAAGCCAGCCGTTTTGCAGGCTCCAGCGGATGCAGATCTGAGCTACGGAGCGGTCATACTTCTCCGCGAGCTTCTGCATTTCGGGTATCTCGAATATTTTTCCTACTCCGAGAGGACTGTAAGCCTCGAGGAGTATATTTTTTGAGCGGCAGTAATCCACGACCTCGTCCTGAGTACAGCCGGGACAAAGCCGTATCTGGTTCACCATCGGCATGATCTCGGCTGTTTTTGCAAGTTCCTCGAGGTGGTGCGGACGGAAGTTGCTCACGCCGATAGCGCGGATCTTTCCCGCGCGGTACAGCTCCTCAAACGCCTTCCAGGTCTCGGCATTTGCTTTCTGCCAGCAGTTGCGGTACTTTATCGGGTTAGGCCAATGTATCAACACCAGGTCTAGATCTTCGGTTTTGAGCTCCTTGAGCGTCTGCTCAAACGCCGCCATAGCGTCATCGTAGCTGTGAGCCTTGTTGTTCAGCTTGGACGTAAGAAATATTTCCTGGCGCGGTACGCCGCTGTTCGCGACCGCTTCTCCGACGCTCCCCTCATTCTCGTAGCCCTCGGCGGTATCTATATGCCGATATCCTGCCTCAAGCGCGGCAAAAACCGCTTTAACGGCGGTCTCGCCGTCGGGGGTCTGCCATGTGCCGAAGCCCACACATGGGATCCCGACACCGTTGGACAGCTTGTACTGATCGTTAATATTGTTCATATTTCCTCCTGATTTAAATTTGAAATTTCAAAAACGTGCGGTGCTTCGCACCGCACTAGCCAATCCCCGACGCCCGCCGCGCTTTGCGCGGTGTGCGCCGGGAATTGCTTTTTGAAATTTCTCTGCGTCTTTAATGCGTTGCCCTTGGCGAAGGCGCTTTTGCCGCGCGTTTATACTGTTGATCTCTGCGCAGGCGCTGAGATCCGCATTTTAAATCAACAGCCACTTGTCAACGTTATAAAAACAGCCGAGATCAACATTCAAATGGTTTATCTATAGGCTGATTACATTATATCACGCTTTTATTACAAATGCAAGCGGATTTTTTTTAAAAACCCCTTTACAAAATACAAATAATGTGTTATAATATTACTGTTGTGCAATTCCGCACACTGATATTACCGGTTTCACGGGCAGCGGAGAATGCTCCGACGGAGAAACACCATGTCCCTGTACTGTGATTTCGGAGAAAATTTAACGAGGTGTTATTATGTTAAGAAAAGAAGAAAAAACTGCTGTAATCGAGGCTAACCGCCAGCATGACAAGGACACGGGCTCTCCCGAGGTTCAGATCGCTATCCTTACCAAGCGTATCAACGACCTTACCGAGCACATCAAGGTACACAAGAAGGACCACCACTCCACCCGCGGTCTGCTTAAGATGGTCGGCCGCAGAAGAAATCTGCTCAACTATCTCCAGAAGAAGGATATTGAGCGTTACCGTGCTATCGTTGCCAAGCTGGGTCTGCGTAAGTAATTCAGTAATTTGATTTGACCGCAAAATCCCGAAAAACGATCAACGCCGTGTTAAGCTATGCCGAGATTATTGCTGTGCAGCTGCGGCAATCCCGAAAAGCGAGCGGCGTTGATGTTAAGGCAGCAGCGCCGCTTGATTTGATTTCGGGAGCTTTAAAATCGAAAGGATTTCCAAAATGTTTGATAATTATAAGGTATTTAAGACAACGTTCGCGGGCAGAGAGCTTACCGTCGAAACAGGAAAGGTCTGCGAGCTGGCGGATGGTTCATGCTGGGTACGCTACGGCGAAACAGTCGTTATGGTAAACGTTACCGCGTCCGCGAAGCCGCGTGACGGCGTGGATTTCTTCCCGCTTTCCGTGGACTACGAGGAAAAGCTGTACTCTGTGGGCAAGATCCCCGGCGGCTTCCTTAAGCGAGAGGGCAGACCCTCCGAAAAGGCTATCCTGACTTCCCGTGTGGTTGACCGTCCTATGCGTCCGCTGTTCCCGAAGGATATGCGCAATGATGTGGCTATCACCATGACCGTACTGTCGGTCGATCCCGACTGCTCGCCCGAGATACTTGGCATGATCGGCGCGTCTATCGCGGTTACTATCTCAAGCATTCCGTGGAACGGTCCTATCGGCGGTATCTCCGTCGGTCTGGTTGACGGAGAGATCGTGCTTATGCCGGATCAGGAGCAGAGAGCTAAGAGCGACCTCAACCTTACCGTGGCTTCCTCCGAGAAGAAGGTCGTTATGATCGAGGCTGGCGCGAACGAGGTCTCCGACGAGAAGATGTTTGAGGCTATCATGGCGGGTCACGATGAGATCGTGAAGTCGCTGATACCGTTTATCAAGGATATTCAGGCGCAGATCGGCAAGAAGAAGTTTGAGTTCACCAGCAGCGAGGTCGATCACGATATGTACGAGGCGATCTCCGAGTTCGCTATCGAGAAGGTTCGCTATGCTATGGATACCGATGACAAGAACATCCGAGAGGAGAGACTTCAGCCTGTTTACGCGGAGGTTCACGAGAAGTTTGACGAGCAGTATCCCGAGCAGATCGCTATGATCGACGAATGTATGTACAAGCTCCAGAAGTTTGTTGTTCGCCGCTGGCTGCTCGACGACGGCAAGCGTGTTGACGGCCGTCAGCTCGATCAGATGCGCCCGCTGGCTGCCGAGGTCGGAGTTCTGCCGAGAGTTCACGGCTCCGGTATCTTCACGCGCGGTCAGACTCAGGTTATGACCATTTGTACGCTTGGCCCCGTTTCCGACTCTCAGAAGCTGGAGGGTCTGGACGACGAGGAAGGCAAGCGTTATATGCACCACTACAACTTCCCGAGCTACTCCGTTGGCGAGACCAAGGCATCGAGAGGACCGGGACGGCGCGAGATCGGTCACGGCGCGCTTGCGGAAAGAGCGCTGCTGCCCGTTATCCCGTCTGTTGAGGAATTCCCGTATGCTATCAGACTGGTTTCCGAGGTTCTTTCCTCTAACGGCTCCACCTCGCAGGGCTCCGTTTGCGGCTCCACGCTGGCGCTTATGGACGCGGGCGTTCCTATCAAGAAGCCTGTTGCGGGTATCTCCTGCGGACTTATCACCGAGGGCGAGCGCTGGATGACGATGGTCGACATTCAGGGCGTTGAGGACTTCTTCGGCGATATGGACTTCAAGGTTGCGGGTACTCACGAGGGTATCACGGCAATTCAGATGGATCTTAAGATCGACGGACTTACTCCCGAGATCATCAAGAGCGCGTTTGAGAAAACTCACAAGGCGCGCAATTATATCCTTGACGAGATCATGCTCAAGGCTATTCCCAAGCCGCGTGAGACCGTCGGCAAGTACGCTCCCAAGATGCTTACCACAAAGGTTCCCGTGGAGAAGATCAGCGATGTTATCGGCAAGGGCGGCAAGGTCATCCAGAAGCTTTGTGCGGACTTCGAGGTCAAGATCGATGTGGACGAGGACGGAAACGTATTCATCTGCGGCGCGGATCTCGAAAAGGCGAACGCGTGCGTTCAGGTTATCCACACTATCGTGAATCCGCCCGAGATCGGTGCTATCTACAAGGGCAAGGTCGTTCGTATCATGAACTTCGGCGCGTTTGTTGAGATCGCTCCCGGCAAGGACGGCATGGTTCACATCTCCAAGCTCGA
>JAIEDJ010000137.1 GCA_029068025.1 Oscillospiraceae bacterium
ATTATAAAACTCGCGGAAGATCTCAACGCACTCCTCTTCGGAGCAGTACTTTTCGACAAGCCGCGTGCCGTTTTCCTCTTCAATGCCGAGCTGAACCGTAAGTCCTCCCTCGACCTGCGCGGATTGAACGAACCCGATGTTATGCTTTATCTCCGCCAGCGAAAGAACGACAAATTCTTCCGGGTCATCAAACATCTTATTTAAGAAGTCAAGCACCGTTTCCCAGCTGTCGGCGCTGACCTCTTCACATTGATTGCGAACGGTCGAGCGTTCGGTTCTGGTTTTCTCAAACAACATATGATACTCCTTATTTAAAGCGCAAGTGCGCATAGCTTTCGTTTGCTCCGTTCCGATATCGGACAGGCGGCGTCAGAATTAAGCGGGAAAAGGATCGGGACGGTTTTTGAGAGCGATCTCTCAAAAATGGTCGGGAACGTTTTCGGGCGGTATCCTTCCAACGGCAAAGCCTGAACGATATTGCCGTCCCGGCAAGCCGGAACAGCGGGGAACGGAGCAAGTTTTTTAAGAGTGTAAAGAATTGACAGGTCTTCACACAACCTGCTCTGCTTCTGAGGCAGTTGGGATTCGAACCCATGTGTGGTGACGATAAGACCTTCCGATCATTATCGCCCCGATCGTGAGAACCGCGAACGGCACTCCCATGCTCCACCATACAATACGCTGACCGAATCGGCGCGCAGTCAGCCGCTCCCGCTGCCGTTCCGCCGAAGCGGCGCAGCCGGGCAAACGGCATGGTGTACCTTTATATTATATCACGCCGTCCCGATCTTGTCAACCTTTTTCGATGTTCATAACTTTTTTGAAAAAAGCTCTTGACATTTGGAACAAGTTGTGGTATAATATTATTCGATATCGAGGCGTGGCTCAGCTTGGTAGAGCGCTGCGTTCGGGACGCAGAGGTCGTGGGTTCGAATCCCGTCGCCTCGACCACCGTTTTAACAAATCCCCCTTGCTTTGCAAGGGGGATTTGTTAAACGCAATGGCTTTCGCTCGCGCCTTTGGCGCGAACGAAAGCTCATTGCTAGGCGCGTTTTTGCTCGAATTGCCCTAATGGCAATTCGATTTTGCGCTTTGCGCAAAATACCGCAAAAACGCTCGGGGTTGATCTTCTGTGTAATGTTGATCTTGTCGAAATCTTTTTGATCACGAACTCACACCGGTTGAACAAATGTATTCGTTTCGCGGTCAGAGCGACCGCGATTTTGCTTCGCAAAACCGTGAAAAACGCTCGAGGGGCGATCTTCTGTATGATGTTGTTCTTGGCGAAAGCAGTAGGAGTTGATCTTCTGTGTAATGTTATGCTTGCCGAAAATCTATTTGGTCACGATATCACAGTTGAACAAATCCCCCTTGCTTTGCAAGGGGGATTTGTTCAACGCAAAGGCATTCGTGCACGCCGCTTTGCGGCGCACGCGTGGGGCTGGCTAGGCGGGTTTCGCCCGCCGTTTTTGAAATTTCTTTTAAATCAACAGCCTCTCGTCAACGTTATAAAAACCAGTCAAGATCAACATTAAAAAGGTTTATCTACAAGCTGAAACGCTGACGGGATAATTATACCGTCAGCGTTTTAGTTGTTCTATATAAGTGATAGATCAATGGTCAAAATGTTCGGAAACCTCTTTCAGTTTTTCAATGATAGGCAAATGCTGCGGACATAACTCCTCGCATTGCCCGCATCCAATACAATCCTTCGCTCTGCCAAACTTCTCTGCCAAAATGTCATAATTTGTGAAGTTGATCGTCCAGCCTTTCTCCTCAAGATGTTCACGCATATCCTCATTGTACAATGAGAAATACTGCGGGATTGCGATCTTCTTCGGGCAGCCCCCTGTACAGTAGGAACAGCCTGTGCAGGGTATGGCGATCTGCGAGTTAATGATGTCCGCCGCCTTGAAGCAAAGCGCCGTTTCCATATCAGTAAGAGCTTTGAAATCTTCCATATAGCCGATGTTATCCTCCATCTGCTCTATGTTCGACATTCCGGAGAGTACCACCATTACATGATCAAGGGAAGCTGCAAAACGAATCGCCCAGCTCGGTATTGACATATCCGCGTCATGATCCTTGAACAGCTTTTCAGCATCCTCGGGAATGTGCGCCAATGTACCGCCCTTGACAGGTTCCATAACAATGACCGGTTTGCCGTGTTTTACGGCAACCTCATAGCACTCGCGGGACTGTACCCATTCGCTCTCCCAATCCAGATAGTTGATCTGCAGCTGAACAAATTCCATCTCGGGATGTTTTGTAAGTATCCCATCAAGTAATTTTGCGGAATCGTGGTAGGAAAATCCGGCGTGTTTGACAAGACCTTGTGCCTTCTTTTCCAAAAGCCAGCTAAAACAGTCAAATTTTTCATATTTCGGCAGCAAGGAGCTTTCAATGCCATGCAGCAGATAATAATCAAAATATCCTGCGCCGGTTTTCTCAAGCTGTGAGTCAAAGACCTTATCCCGTTCTTCCATGGAGTTGAAAAATCCGGCGTGAAGCTTTGTCGCAAGCGTAAAGCTGTCACGCGGATAACGGTCAACCAATGCGGCTTTTGCTACACCTTCGCTGGCAAAGCCATTATACATCAATGCGGTGTCAAAATAAGTAAACCCTTTTTCGATAAACAGATCGACCATCTTTTTGACCTGTTCAATATCCACATCAGCGGCATTTGTTTTGTCAAGCAGCGGCATACGCATCAAACCAAAACCAAGTTTTTTCATGTTGTTATTCCTCCCATTATTGATATATTACATATTCGGCGCAAAAAAGCTATTTATATTTTTCACGAGGCAAAAATAATTTATCGTTTCAAGAAAAATGCCGTTCGGCGAATCCGACAGCGCCGTCGATCGCTGAAAAACCGCGTCAGCGGTTTTCGGCAATTTTATTATAACACAGTTTTACGGAAATGTCAAATGCGTGTATAACAAAAATTTCTGCGCTGTGGGTTTGCGAAGCGAATGCAATAAAGATAGTCTGTTGCTCATATATCAATTAAAGGTTACTTGAACGTTCCCGCTTCCGAGAGCTGCTGCCAGACCGGCGGGATCGTCAATTTTTCCGATCGGGGTATAGCTGTACGAGGTTGAAAAGCTCTCATAAAAAATTACAAGACAGCTGCTTCCGTACAGCATAATATCCCCCGTATTTATTCTCGAAGGTCTGCTTGAATTTGTCGGCAGGCTGTCGGAAAGATAATAGTACTTTTCGTTGCCGTTAAGCTCGCTCATATCTAAAGTAAGGGGCAGCAGGGCTTTAAATGCCTTTGCCGTTTCGTTGTCGTAAAGCGTTGCGGAAAATTTGCGTCCGTTTGCCGTGATCGTTATGTTCAAGGTGTTATCCTCCTTATTCGACGGCGGTTCCGGATTTTTATTATTACTTGAAACCACACTTGACGATTCGGGTAATTTGATCGTTGACGAGGAACTATCCGTTGACACAGTGCCGGTCGTGCTTTCGGGTTTACTCTCGGAGGCTGACACGGAACTTTCGGTGCTGCTCGAAGCAACGGGCTTGCTTGACGAGCCGGTTGAGCTTACCGAACTTGATGAACTCGCCGAACTTGTCAGGCTTGCAGAGCTTGACATTGATACTGCCGGGCTTTGTACGGCTGCCGATGATTGAGTATCCGAGGACGGGTCATCGGAATTTATCGGCTCATTTGTTGATGAATGTTGAGATACTGTTGATGATTCGGATACCGATCCGCTGCCGGTTATTTCAGTGGACGACTGTTCGTTTGTCTGGGTCCCGCTCTCGCTTGACGGCACCGGGCTTGGGTTGTTATCAGGCTCCGAATTATTGCACCCGGATATCAATAATGTATACACATCTA
>JAIEDJ010000138.1:0-2026 GCA_029068025.1 Oscillospiraceae bacterium
AATATATATTTTTTTCTTTGGGGCTCCGCCCCAAACCCCGAACGGTGAATTTGCGGGTTGACAAATATGCAAAAGTGGGGTATAATATAAGTATAAGCAACTCAGGGGGACAAATGCAGTGAAGGGTAAAGATCTTATCAAATTATTGGAAAAGGATGGCTGGGAAGTGAAAAGGACTCGCGGAAGTCACAATACACTTAAGAAAAACGGAAAATCCGTAACGGTGCCGGTACATAACACGGATCTCGGAAAGGGCATACTAGACACGATACTCAAACAAACAGGTCTTAAGAAATAGGAGGGCTTGATATGAAATTGATTTATCCTGCGATTTTTCATGAAGATGATGACGCTGTCTGGGTCGAGTTTCCCGATCTGGAAGGCTGCTTCTCCCAGGGGGATACGATCGAAGAGGCGTTCGATAATGCGAGGGAAGCACTTGAATGTCACTGCTTGACATTACTTGAGGACACACATAAGCTGCCTAAGGCATCAAGCATTAAAGCCATAGATCCGGGCGAGAACGCTTTTGTCAACCTTGTGGAAACAACAATAAAATACACCAAAGAGAACAGCGTTAAAAAAACTGTGGCTATCCCCGGGTGGATGAACGACTACGCTGTTGCCAGAGGATGGAATTTCTCCGCGATCCTTGAAGAGGGATTGATGGAGAGGATCAACAACGGTTAAGAAGAAAAGTTACAAACGGCGCAAAAAAGGTGTTAAGCACAGACTTAACACCTTTGAAGGTTATTCATCCGAATCCAGCGGAGTTGTTACAACGCCCATCGATTCGAGCGCGATCTTGATGATCTTTAATTGATGAGCCGCCTCGGCTTTGGGATCGTCAGAGTTAAGGATACGCTTAAGATCTGCATATTTTTCAATATAATTTGCGATCAGTTCTTTATCCTGCATATTATCACCTCCTGTTGTAATGGGCTTTTTTATATTATAACACGGATATTTTTGATTGTCAAGATGTAACTCATACTTTAAGGAGCAAATATTATGCTTGTGGAAATTTTTACAGACGGCGCTTGCTCCGGGAATCCGGGGCCGGGCGGCTGGGGCGCTATACTGCGCTGTCAGGGCAAGGAGAAAGAGCTGTCCGGCGGCGAGGGACACACGACCAACAACCGCATGGAGCTGATGGGAGTGATCTCGGCGCTTGAAGCGCTGAAATATCCGTGCGAGGTGCGGCTGACGACCGACAGCAAGTACGTCGTGGACGGCGTTACAAAGGGCTGGGCTGCCGGCTGGAAAAAACGCGGCTGGAAGAAGGCGGACGGCAAGCCCGCGCTGAATCCCGATCTCTGGGGACGGCTGCTTGACCTGCTGGACGTTCACAAGGTGGAATTTTGCTGGATCAAGGGACACGCGGGACACACGGAGAACGAGCGCTGCGACAGGCTGGCTGTTGCCGAGAGGGATAATCATGCAAAATAGGAATTTTCAGCGCGAGCTTGACGCGCTGATTGCGGAAAACGAAAAGCGCGGACGGGTTCCGCGCTTATTGCTGCACAGCTGCTGTGCGCCGTGCTCGAGCTACTGTCTGGAGTATCTGGCGCGGTATTTTGAGATCACGCTGCTGTATTACAATCCGAACATCACGGACGCGGAGGAATTTTCCAAGCGCGCCGCGGAGCTTCGGCGGCTTGTTGACGAAATGCCGCTTGAAGGGCGCGTCAGCGTGGTCATCGAGGAATACGACCCGGAGAGCTTTTACGCCGCCGCAAAGGGGCTGGAGAACGTCCCCGAGGGCGGAGAACGCTGCTTCAGGTGTTACAGGCTGCGTCTGGAGCACGCGGCGAAATACGCGGCGGAGCACGGCTTTGATTACTTCTGCACAACGCTGTCGATCAGTCCGCTGAAGAACTCCGCGAAGCTGAACGAGATAGGCGCGGAGCTGTCGGAGATATACAAGACACCGTGGCTGCCGAGCGATTTCAAGAAGCGCGGAGGGTATCAGAGATCGATAGCGCTGTCAAGAGAATACGACTTGTACAGGCAGAACTATTGCGGG
>JAIEDJ010000138.1:2036-9209 GCA_029068025.1 Oscillospiraceae bacterium
CGAGTATAGTCACTAGTTGGTAGTTCTCAAACGGGATTCCAAAGGGCGGAGCCCTTTGGCGGGATTGGGGCGGAGCCCCATGTTCTCTTCCTCCCCTTCAGAGGGGGGGAAATCAAACCCTCGAAGCGTCAGCTTCGAGGGTTTGATTTTACATCTCGCTGTTCCTTGACAGCAGCATACGGTCATTGTTGAGCGCCGTGCCGCTTGCCTGCTCGAATTTCTCAAGCAGCGCTTCAACGGTGAGGTTCTTCTTTTCCTCGCCCTTTACATCGTAGATGATCTTGCCGTTATTCATCATTATAAGGCGGTTTCCGTGCTTGATAGCCGCCGCCATGTTGTGAGTTACCATCATCGCGGTGAGATTATTCTCAGCGATGATCTTGTCCGAAAGCTCCAGCACCTTTGCGGCGGTCTTCGGATCGAGCGCGGCGGTGTGCTCGTCAAGCAGCAGTATATCCGGCTTTTGCAGTGATGCCATCAGCAGCGTGAGCGCCTGGCGCTGACCGCCCGAGAGCAAGCCGACCTTGGTGGACATTCGGTTCTCAAGTCCGAGATCGAGCATTTTCAGCAGCTCGCGGTACTCGTCCTTTTCGCGGCGGGTAACGCCCCACTTTAGGGTGCGCGCCTTGCCGCGGCGCTTTGCCAGAGCGAGGTTCTCCTGTATCTCCATCGTTGCGGCAGTGCCTGTCATAGGATCCTGGAACACTCTGCCGATGTATTTGGCGCGTTTGTGCTCGGGGTCGCCGACGACGTTTTTGCCGTTGATAATGATCGAGCCGCCGTCAATAGGCCACACGCCCGCGATGGCGTTCAGCGTAGTGGACTTGCCCGCGCCGTTGCCGCCGATGATCGTGACGAAATCGCCGTCTTCGAGCTTGATGGATACGCCGTTCAGGGCGCGCTTTTCGTTGATCGTACCCGCGTTAAAGGTCTTCTGTACGTCGATCAGTTCAAGCATCGGAATCACCTCCGTCAGTCGGGGAAGTATTTTTCATCGA
The DNA here is from genome assembly GCA_029068025.1 of Oscillospiraceae bacterium. Classification (GTDB taxonomy): domain Bacteria; phylum Bacillota; class Clostridia; order Oscillospirales; family Ruminococcaceae; genus CAG-115. Next base: position 3,035 of record JAIEDJ010000138.1, read on the forward strand.
GATACGCGCGGCTCGCCTGTAGGACGTTTTCATCGACTTTCGGATATACGGCACCGCGAGGAATATCGCGACAACGACAGCAGAGAACAGTTTGTTGAACACGGACGGGATTCCGGTGAGCATTACGATCTGGAGTACTAAGAAGTAAATGATAGCGCCCACTGTCGTGAAACACAGCTTCGCGACAAAGTTGAAATGCTTTCCGAAAATAGCCGAGCCGAGAACGTCTCCGATTATTACGGCAGCAAGACCGATAACAATCGCACCGCGTCCGGTGTTTACATCGTTAGAACCCGAGTACTGTGCGAGAAGTCCTCCTGCAAGCCCCACAAGACCGTTGGACAGCACGAGCGCGATGACAGTGGACTTCTTGGTGCTGATGCCCTGTGCTCTCGACATATTCGGGTTGCAACCCGTAGCGCGTATCGTGAAACCGTATTCCGTGCCGAAGAACCAGTAGAGAGCCGCGATGATGACTGCAACAACGAGTACGATCTTTCCGAGCTCGAGAGCGACTGTCCAAAAGCCGTTAGTAACCGCAACGCGTCTCATTGAGAGGAACAGCGGATACTGATCGACACTCACGGAGGCTATGGATTTTCCCATTATGGTGTAATTTACCGAGTAAAGCGCGATCTGAGTAAGAATTCCGGCGAGAATTCCGGGAATTCCGAGCAGCGTGTTCAGCAGCCCCGTAATAAGCCCGGCTAAGCACCCCGCAAGGAACGCGCAAAGCATACCAATCGGGATAGGCACGCCGTTCAGCGTAAGAACCACCATGACAGCGCCGCCGGTGCTGAGCGAGCCGTCTACCGTCAGATCGGCGAAGTCGAGAATTTTGTAGGTGATAAAAACTCCGATAGCCATAATGCCCCAGATAAGTCCCTGAGAGACGTTTCCGGGCAGCGCGTTCGGAAACGTCGTGACAAGACCTTTGAAGAAAGCCTGTAATTGTTCCATGTTGATCTCCGTTCCTGTACTAAAAAAGCAGGGAAGTCAATTTCTCAATTTCCCTGCTTTGCGGTTGATAAAGTCAGATTAGCCGATAGCTTTTTTATCCAATTGCTTCGTAGCCCTCGGGAGGTGTAATTCCAAGAGACTGGCACATTGCTGCGTTGTACTTCTTGGTGAACTTCGGAGCGGACTGGATCTCCATATCGCCGGGGTTCTTGCCGTTTACAAGGATATCGTAAGCCATCTCACCCGCGATAGCGCCGATGTCATAGTAGCTGATGGACAGAGTAGCAACTCCGCAGCCGCCGCAGATGCCCTCTTCACCCGCGATTACGGGGATCTTAGCAGGCTCTACTATGCTCTTTACGGTCTCGGTAGCGTTCGCAAAGGTGTTGTCGGTCGGGATATAGAGTACATCGCACTCGCCGATAGCGGCATTCACAGCGGACGGGATCTCGTTAGCATCGGCAGCGGTGAATTCCTTGTAATCCTTGCCGTCAGCCTTGAGCGCCGCGGTGAACAGATCAGCCTGATACTTGGAGTTAGCCTCGGACGAGCAGTAGAGGATACCTACCTTCTTGCAGTTGGGGAAGAGTTCGAGAAGCAGCTTTTCCTGTTGATCGATAGGCGCGAGGTCGGAAGTACCGGTGATGTTCTTGCCGCTCTTGCCTGTCCAGCCGGACTTGATACCAAGCGCGGTAGCGTAGTCGGTGATAGAGGTTCCGACGATCGGGATCGTGCTTGTCGCGGAAGCCGCTGTGGAAAGCGGAGAAGTAGCGTTTGCGAGGATAAGGTCAACGTTTGCCGCAACGAAGTTGGTAGTGATAGTGGTGCAGTTGGTGATCTCGTTATTGGCGTTCTTAACATCGATCTTTACTCTGTCGCCGAGAAGCTCGGTAAGCTTGTCGGAAAAGCCCTTTGTAGCAGCGTCAAGAGCGGGGTGCTCATCGAGCTGGCAAACACCGACATTGAAGGTCTTGGTGCTGTCGCCGTTTCCCGCACCGCCGGAGGGATTGTTGTTTGCGGGATCGGATGTTGTGTTCTCGGAACAGCCCGTCATCAGACTCATTGAGCCGAGCATTGCCACGGACAGCGCCGCAGCGAGGATCTTCTTGAATTTCATATCTGTTCTCCTTATTGTTCAATTCATTTTTTATTTATGGATTTAGTTTGCAAAAATGCAAGACCATATCTTAAATTATAGCATATTTCATACCAAAAGACAACGTTTTTCGCATAAAAAATGATATTCGGCATTTATTTTTGTTAAAAATGCCGAATATCAATATTTCTTTTCAAACAAAGAGATGAAAAATGCACAAATGATTATTTGCTTTCCTCATCTGTTGTTTCAGCTTCGGTCTCGGTCTCTGCTTCGGGCTTGGGCTTTTCGGGAAGCTTTGCTCCGCACTTGCTGCAGAATGTGTCGTCGTCCTTGTGCTTTGCGCCGCAGCTCGGGCAGGTCACTATATTTCTCAGCTCGTCGACCTGCTTGGATATCTCTTCAAGCTCAGAATAGCAGTTGTTCAGTCCCGAAATGTGCTCGTTCAGCTCTTCCTCGTTCTTCTCGCCTGATTTTGTGGACTGATATACGAACTCGCCGAGCTTTTCGTATCTTGTGCGGATATCGTTGTTTATCTGTGTGGATTTTACTTTCAGCTTGGACAAGCGAACCGCGCTGTCGGTCTTTTTTCCCGCGGTGGAAACAACATTTTTGCCTGTGTTGATAACGCCATCAAAGAAACTCATGGTAAAAACTCCTTTCAAATTTACAATGCTTTGGTGGAAATATTTTCTTCCGAATTATATTGTACCATATTCTGAAAGATTTTTCAAGTGAATATTCAATGAAAATAAAAAGTTTTTTGAATTTGGTCAGAATTTTTGAAAATTTTTTCTTCTCATTTGCATTTCGGCAAAAAACTTTGTGATTTTTTTAACGCCGTTTTGCCTAAAATTTATCTTCTGTTCGCCGAGTTTATTGGCTAAAACGTTAATAAAGGTTACAAAATTGAAATAATTAGCCGTATAAATATTACAATACTGTCATAATTATTGACTTTTTGCGAGATTTAGTGTATAGTAATAATGTATCAAATTTATCGATAAGCTATCATAGGATGGTGAATATATGCTTAAGGAAACATCTCTTTGTATGGGCTGTATGAACGAAAAGGGCGGCGACGATCCGTGCAGGCTGTGCGGCTACAGCGATCTCGACCCGCATATCCCGACGTATCTCGAGCCTAAGACCTTTCTCAACGAGCGCTATATAGTAGGACGGCTGCTTTCCTATAACGGAGAGGGCGCGATCTACATCGGCTATGATACCGTCACTGCGACAAAGGTCACTATCAAGGAATTTATGCCCGATACCCTCTGCACTCGGCAAAGGGGCGATACAAATATATCCGTCAACGCTAATAACAGTCCGCTTTACAAGACGTATCTGTCCGAGTTTGCCGATCTCAACCGCTCCCTGATAAAGCTGCGCGGAATGGCGCATATCCAGGCTGTGCTGGACGTGTTTTACGCAAACAACACCTGCTATGCGGTGTTTGAGTTTATCAGCGGAATATCACTGAAAACCTATCTCGCGAACGCAGCCGGCGGAATGACATGGGAACAGGTCAAGGAGCTGTTCCCGCCGATCTTTACTACTCTTTCGCTGGCTCACGCTGCCGGCATAATCCACAGGGGAATATCTCCGCAGACCATCTTCGTCACCGACAAGATGGAGCTTAAGCTTTCGGGCTTTGCCATTACGGCGGCACGCACCACAGGCACCGAGATCGCCTGCGAGATCTACAGCGGATATGCCGCTCCCGAACAGTATTCCAACGAGCCGAACGGAACATGGACGGATGTTTACGGGATCTCGGCAGTGCTGTACAAGGTTCTTACCGGCACAAATCCTACGGAGGCCATCGCGAGGACAGGCGGTATGCCGGAGCCGTCTCTGATCAATATAAACGTGCCGCAGCACGTTTCTAGAGTTATCATGAATGGCATGAAGCTCTCAAACGATACAAGAATACGTACAGTTACCGAGCTTGTGGATAAACTGTTCGCGCCGCCGGGCTATTCCGCGGCGGGCGGAGCGCGGGACTCTCAGGGCAGACCCATTTCCCGAAAGGAGGAAAAGCGCCTTCAAAAGCAGCGGAAGGAGCGTATAAAGTTCCTGGCGATCCTGGCAGTAGTGGGAATGATCCTTATCGCGTTTGCTATTGTGTTCGCCTTGACGCTCAACGGATCGTGTACGCCGGGCACGCCGTCTGATATCGATCCGAATTCGGACAGCAGCTCTCAGCAGGGAAGCACAAGCACGAACGATTCCTCAATAGGAAACGTTTCCGATCCCAACAGCAGCGGCGATGCTCCGCCCGTTGGCGGCAGCATCATCGTTCCTGATTTTACCGATGACTATAAGTTTGAGAACGCGGCAAAGGATTTTGAGGGCAGCTTTATTCTGGTGCCTACTTATGATTATAATGATGAATTCGCTGCCGGATTTATTTTCGATCAATCCATCGAGCCGGAAACGACCGTTCCCAAGGGTACAGAGATCAAGGTCAAGGTCAGCAAGGGCAAAAGCGCTGTCGGGCTGCCGCCTTACGGTATGCAGACGGCAGAAGACTATGCTGCGGAGCTTACCAAGCTCAACATAAAATATCAGCTTGAAAATGAGGACAACAACGATCTGCCGGAGGGCAACGTGCTGCGCTGCACCAGGGCAAACGGTGAGGATATCGAGGTGGGCGATCTTGTAAACGTTGCGGACGGCGAGACCATAATGGTTTATGTCGCCAGAAACTACGAGGTGCAGGTGATGGCGGTCGTCCCCGATCTTACCGACTCATGGCGCTATGAAACGGCGGCTGCGTTCTTCAAGGATAAATTTACGCTGATCCCCAAATACGAATACAGCAACAGGCATATGGCGGGATATATTTTCGAGCAGTCGGTAGAGCCCGAAACGGAGGTCGTTGAAGGCACTGAGATAATCGTAAAGGTCAGTCTCGGAAGCGGCATAGTCGCGCTGCCGTCATATGAGGAGAAAACGTCGTCGGATTATACCGCAGAGCTTGAAAAGCTCGGCATAAAATATATTCAACTGGAGGAGCCGAGTCCCGGGCTTGACGACGGGTATGTTTCAAGGTGTACAAAGGGTATGATAAATATCAGCGCCGGAGATCCCGTGAATGTTAAGGACGGCGAGATCATCACCGTATATTCCGTAAAAAACTGATGTGATACAAGCCGGAGCGCCCCTGCTATTTGCAGGGGCGCTCGATATTTTTAAATCTTTAATCGTTTATCATTTTTCCTTGAATTTTAATCCGTATCTCTTATAGAAAGCGGCGATATCTTTGTTGTCGCGTACCAGCTCAGCGCACATCAGTTTATCCTCGATCCTGTTATAAAAGCCTATGGTCCTTTCGCCTGTGCAAACCGAGCTTTCGATCTTGATATCCTCTTCGGAAAATCCCTCGGGGATAGGAAGCGTTTTCTTTTTCAAAGACTTTTCCGGAGTTCTTCCGCGTTTTCTGATCGTTGCGGGAATGCTTCTGAACTGCTGTATTCCCTCGGTAATACCGTCCATCATTCTGAAAAATTCCTCAAGGAGCACGCCCTCGCGGCGGTTCGTCTTTCCGCTCATGCAGTTTTCGATGACCGTATAATAGCGGTCATACGCGTTCTTCACCGCAGTTTCCCACGAAACATACACCTCGTTCATGGCGTGTTCGCCTATCTGATACAGCTCAGTCCGGTGAGATACCGCAAACTCCAGCTTCTTTGCGATAGCCTCGGGATCGGCGGCACACAGGATCCCCGTCCGTCCGTCCGTAATACCCTCGGAAGCACAGCTGCCCTCTATCAGCAGCGAACCCACTCCGCACGCGGCAGCCTCGCGGACAACTATTCCGTTAGTGTCATATTCCGACGGGAACAGAAACAGCTCGCCAGCCGTATAATAAACGCGCAGCTCCTCGCGGTCGCTTACCGCACCCGCGAAGATGACCTTTTCGTTCAAGCCGAGCTTGTCCGTGTAGTCCTCGATCTCCTGTCTGTCCAGACCGTCTCCCACAAACATCATACGGAACTTAAGTCCTTTATCGTTTATGATCTTCAGCGCGTCCAGTATAAGTTTTATTCCCTTATACCAGAGCAGCCGCCCCACAAACATAAACAGCACGGTATCCTCGGGGATATCGTAATC
>JAIEDJ010000139.1:0-2190 GCA_029068025.1 Oscillospiraceae bacterium
TCGGAATATTCCGGTTCAAGCAAGCGGTGATTTTTCCATAGTTTGGCGGCACGATCGCCCTCATGTATCTGACGGTCAGTTTGAATATATTCCGCCCTGAAGCGTACTGCCCATGCGGAATGATCTGTTTGCATATGTTCGGGTTTGATTATTGTGATTTCTCCCTCTCCGTTGGTCTGAGTTTCATCGTAGCTGCCGTAATAAACCCTGTTTCTGTAAAAATAGAAGCCTTCCTTCATTTTGATTTCCTCGCTTTCGTTGTGAGAAACCGTCAATTACGGCTCCATAAATATTCCGCAAACCGGAATTATTTTACTCCGGTCTGACAACGAGAATATTTTCCAGCGGCTCACTGAATGTTATTTTTCCCCATGGTACGATAACGCTGAATTGACAGCCCGACTTTGTCGATATGATCCCGGAAAACATAAATGAGCCGACATCGGTCTCTTCTTCCTTCCAATCATCGGAAGGATAAACACGAATAGTGTGCCTGCTCAGTTCATGAGTTTCAAGGCTGAACAAATTCAGTTCACCAAATTCATAGTACATACCTTTGTTTTCATCGGTTTCTGCATTTTCTTTATACCAGGATCCGGTACGAAAAGTCTGAACCAAGATCTTCTCATCATCCACAAAGCTATACCGGGCATCTTCACCATACAAATATCCGGAATCATATAAGAGCTTTAACCGTGCGTTTTCAATTTCAAACAGTGAAAACGCTTCTTCGGACTCGCCGGAAAAGCAGGAAAAAACCAAATATTTTTCGGATGGAGAAAGCCGCAGCGATCTCCCGCCATAGCCGCCGGAAGGATAAGGCAACTTATATGTATCCTCTGTTTTTTTGTTTGAAACCAAAGATAAAATAAGATCATTATCGTCGTCCAAAACGATCTTCTTTCCGTCCGATAAAAACACGGTCTTCATTTCATCCATAAAATTTCTCCCAAGGCTCTGTGCTGATCCGTCAATTACGAGTCCGGAAGAGAAAAAGCTCTCACATAACGCTTAAACAGCTTTGCCGGACGATGTCCCGCGCCTTCCGAAACGCTGTCGGTCTCAACCACATAATCCGCGATCTTTCTGCGGAAATTTGCCGTCAAAAGCTCCCTGCCCAATACGAGCTCAAACACATTCTGCAGCTGTGTCAGGGTAAACATTTCCGGCATGAGATCAAATGCGGGTCTGATATCATTCTCCATATTGCTGCGCAGAGAAAGCATCGCGGACAAAATTATCTCCGCGTGGTCAAAGGCAAGCCCTTCGCTTTGCACGATCTCATATTGTATGGTCTCATGATAATTCCGAAAGCTTTTGTATTGCTTTAACTCTGCGCTCAGCGAAAGTCCTTTTTCCTCATTGGTAAGCAGCAGCTGATAGCGCGTTTCAATAAGGCTTGTGTCCTCCTGAAACTCTTTTCTTACCTCCTGCACCTTTATTTCTATATTGAACCAGTCGGCTTCCCATGCGTCCGTTCCTGCCTTTAAGCTGCACTTTTCTCCGTCAACCAGCGCCATAAAAGCATTGGAGATGATCCAGCCTCTGGGGTCTCTGCCGTCTTTTCCGTAGACCCCGACAAGCTGCAAATACGCGTTCTGCACGTTCGCTTCCTCGTACAATTCACGCCTTGCGGTCTCGGCAACGTCTTCACCGGGGATCGCAAAGCCTCCGGGAAGCGCCCAATAATCCTTATACGGATACCCCGCTCTTTTGATAAGTAGAACTTTCAGAGCCTTTTTTTGCAGCTTGCGTTTATTGTTGTTTACTCCGTCATTCAGAATGGAAAAGATCACTATATCCGCAGCAACAGAGGGTCTGGGAAATTTGCCGATGTCATAGTGAGACAAATATTCCTTTTCTGCTTGGGTCATTTTATAAGAATTCTTTTTTACAGCCATATCGATATTCCTCCTTATTAAGCCGATATTCACCGAGGCTATTGATCCAAATAAATTATATCACATTGACCGAAAAAAATCAACGACCGCGTGAAATATTTGTCTCCGCAAAAAATAACTTTTACCGCTTGTAATTCACTTCGCCCAGCTCAATAGGCTCGGGATTTGCAAGCACCCAGTGAATGTTTATCTCGCACAAGCGCAGAACATCGTCGCCGTCGCTGTTTTTGCCGATTGATTTTATCAGCGCGAGAGCTTCCTGATGCTCCGCTTCGTCGGGGATAGTTCC
>JAIEDJ010000139.1:2290-13237 GCA_029068025.1 Oscillospiraceae bacterium
TCCGCGTCCCAATGAGCGCCGCCTTGATTGAAAATTTCGTCGTTGATCTTGCCGCCGATACGAACGACCTCGCCCTGTACCGTCTTGCACTTTCCGCGCTTGGGAACAAGCTTTTCCCAGAGTTCCGCGTGCTGTTCTCTCCAATCCGTTGCGGTTACGGTTATCAAGGACTTGCCGTCGTGAACAAGGGGGGCGGCGCGTCTTTCTACGCCGAACAGCTCGCACATACGCTTCATAGCCTTGCCCTCGAGACCTTTGGTTATGTTATACTCCTTACAGATCGCTATGACCCTATCCTTCAGCCCGTCCTCAATTTCGGCACCGGCATTGATCAAGAGTTCTAAACATTTCACTGACTTCTCGAGATCATTGGAATCCCAGTTATTCAAGACCAACGCCAGAACTCCTTTTCCCGGATACTTCTTTTTCAATTCTTCCTCGCTGAATCTTGACCAAGCGCCGTCGGGATATGCCCATTCCACCTTGGCGTTTACGTCCGCGCCGCACTTTATCAAAGCCTCCACGGAGCTCGGCTGTGCGTTTTTGGCGGCATACTGCAGGGGCGTATAAAAATCTCTGTATTTCATTTCTATATCCGCGCCTGCGAGAATTATCCCTTCGATGTTGTTTTCTTCGCAAAAGGCGTGATAATGGATCGGGCTTTCGTCCGACTCGTTTTTCATATTTATATCAAACCCTTGTTCCACGAACCATTTGTATATTTCCGTACAAGGCGAATAGTGGAAAAGAGGATTGTGGTAGCTTTCTTTTGATTCCGTTAAGAATTTCAGCATTTCGGGATCTTGAAAGACCGCTTTGATCTCCTCGGGATCGCCTCTTTCCATGATCTCATAAAAATCCTCAGGTAAGCTATACTTCGGCTTTTTTGCTCTTGGCATATTCAATTCCTCGCTTTCTTAAATCTATTGTGTCACCGTTTATAGTTCACTTCGCCCAGCTCGATAGGCTCGGGATTTGCAAGCACCCAGTGAATGTTTATCTCGCACAAACGCAGAACGTCCTCGCCGTCGCTGTTTTTGCCGATTGATTTTATCAGCGCGAGAGCTTCCTGATGCTCCGCTTCGTCGGGGATAGTTCCCATTTCGTAGTATTTTTTGAGCGCGTTCAGCATTTTGCGGAACTCCGCGTCCCAATGAGCGCCGCCTTGATTGAAAATTTCGTCGTTGATCTTGCCGCCGATACGAACGACCTCGCCCTGCACGGTTTTGCACTTTCCGATCTTGGGAACAAGCATATCCCACAATTCCGCGTGCTGATCTCTCCAATCGGTTGAGATAACGGTTATCGGCGACTTGCCGTCGTGAACAACGGGGGCGGCGGGTCTTTCCACACCAAACAGCTCGCACATACGATCTACGCCGTCCTCGTAGGACTGCGGATCCTTCTGATAAGGCACAAAATCGTTCTTGCGTTTGTCAAATTCTTTGCAGATGCCGATGATCTCATCCTTCATCCCGTCCTCGATCTCAACACCCGCGTTAATTAAGAGCTCCATACACTCAAAAGCCTTTATCTCGATATCGTATATTTCTATCCCGTGCCTGAATTCCGAAAGAACCGTATGCAAAAGCCCTTTTCCGTAACGCTTGATATGAACGTCCGCGCCATACTTTATCAGAACCTTCATAGAGCTTGGCTGCAATGATTGGGCGGCAATCTCTAAAGGCGTCGCGCCATCGTCGTCAAAGCCGTCTTTCGCTTCTATATCCGCTCCCGCCAGAATGAGCCCTTCGATGTTGTTATCTTCGCAGAGTGCGTGTTCGTGGATAGGCTCTTCCCCACTTTTTTTCATATTTATATCAAACCCTTGTTCCACGAACCATTTGTATATTTCCGTACAAGGTGAATATTGGAAAAGAGGATTGTGGTAGCTTTCTTTCGATTCCGTTAAGAATTTCAGCATTTCCGGGTCTTGAAAACACGCTTTGATCTCCTCGGGATCGCCTCTTCTCATAATTAAATAAAAATCCAACGGTAAACTGCACTTCGGTTTTTTTGCTCTTGGCATATTGATTTCCTCACTTTCAATTTTTCGTTTGTTTAAGCTTCTCCGGTCGGGGAATTTATTCCTTTGAACCCATCGCTCCGATCCACGGATTATCTACATAACGGCACTTATTATAATTAACGGTTATGTGCATATTGTGAAAAAATTCGTCGTTCAGATTCTCGTCAAGCACCGCTTTAAATATACAAAACTGATAATCATCCTCGATCTCACCGCCGTTTTCCACAAAGCCGCCGCATACCTGAAAGCTCATGATCCGGTTCGCAAACTCGATCAAGAACTTATCCGCAGTTTCCCAAGTGTCACCGTAGTCATCAATAAGCTCCAGATCGGGTCTGCCGAACTTTCTCATTCCGAGCGTTCGAGCGCGCTTCGTTTTGTCACGCGGTTTGTTGATGATTATGACCGCGTGAGCGCAGGGATCGAAAGTCCTGCTGCGAATAGGCAGGAAGAATTTTTCGCGCCACTCTTCGGGAGTAAACAGCCTGTAAGTCATAGGGTCGAGGACTGCCGTTCCTTTTTCCGCGTACGCTTCAACTATACCGACGGTGATCGCGAGATATTTCAAGGTCTTGTCGTCTTTTATTTTTTCGCCCGAAATTACCGTCCAATTTTCGACTTTGATCGCGTTCAGCCAAAGATCGCCGTACCTTTTGCTCATAAAGTCTCCGAGATCGCGCTGAATTTTTTCCTTATACTCAGCGGACGCGAAGCCTATCTCCAAGCCCTCGGGAACTCCGATCTCCAAGCCCTCGGGAGCGCCGCAGCTTATTTCGGGCGCGTCCTTCGGCACTCCGAACACGACATATTCCAACGCGGGAGGATATCCTTTAACGTCCGCGTCGCCCTGCCAACTGCGAAAGCCCCACCAATCACGCTGCATAATTTCATCGAAATCATAATCACAGGCGAAATTGAGAAGATATTTTCCCTCGGTTATTGAAAATTCACTCATAGTTTTAAATGCAAGCCGCAAAGCGTTTTATAGCGCGGCGCGAAACGCTTTTGCGGCTTGTCTGCTCCTTTCAAAGATCGTATTTATGTCTGCTGATACAACACCGCAGCCACTCTGCACCCGCGGCACACCTCGACAACTACGTTTCCTTCATAGCCGTGAACGTCCTCGCCAAGCTGCGCGAGACAGATCATCGGCTTTCCGCAGTCGGGGCAGTCCTTGATAATACAATCGTCTATCCAGAACGGGAAACCGCCTACCGCTGAACCACTGCCGTCGTCGAACGGATAATACTCGGGCATAGCCTTATCCGCTAAAGCAAACGTATTTTCGGTAAGCTCGTCCACCCAATCGGGAGGATCGGGATAATCCGTTTCCTCGGAATTGCACTCCTCGGGAACGATCTCGCTCCAACCGTTTAGGTCAAAGCGTACAAAGCCGTTTTCGTTGTACGGAATACAATTCAGGCAGCTTTTCAGCGCGATTTTTCCGTCTATACCGAGAAGTTTTAACCGCTTGTCGCGTCCGTCAAGCTCGATGATATTTACAAGCTTCGTTCCGCAGCACTCGCATACTCCGTCTGCAGCCGTAATGAGCTTAACGGGGCTTTTTTCGCGCATTTTCGGGGTTTTCCCGACAACGGGATAACATTTTCTGAATACGGTTTCCGTTACCTTGCCGTCCTTGTCAAACGTCCAGCCGCCCTCGTTCGCGTAAACATGCGGATCGACGTGCAGCTTTTTCCGCCACTCGCGCGGGTTTTCCTCCAGCTCGCGGAACGCGTTAAGCACGGCTTCGCCGCCCCTGTGCGCAAGGCAGACGAGCAGCTTATCCGCTTTACGGCTGCCCAGATCGTCGTCCATAAGCTCCTCGATCATCTCGGAGATAACATCGTCGGGCGCGTCCTTGTACACGGGCGGGAAGTCAAACTCCTCGTCCTCCCATGCCGCTCTCGCGAGCTTTTCGGTGTTTATTCCACGAAGCCTTATCAGCAGCCTGCACCGATCCTCGTCATAGTCCTCCGCGAGGTTGTTGATTTCTTCTTCAAGTTCCTCGGTGTTCATTTCGAGGATCGCTTTTTCCTCGTTCTCCTTTTGACATTTCAGGCACAAGCCCTGAAACATGATCGCTGCTCCGCACTGCGGACATTTATTTCCCATAATAAATACCTCCGAACATTGTAATTTTAAGATTTTCCGAGAGTCTCAAGCGAATAGCCGCCGTCCATTGTAACGGTGAATTGCGGCTCGCGTGTCATCGCCTTGTAGAGCTTCGGCAAAATGTCCGCGGTAATATCCTCGAATATACGCAGACCAAAACGCCCGGCGGTCGGGTTTCGCTCCGCTCAGCCCTCGCGGAGCCGCTGTTCGGTTCCTTCGGAACCTTCACAGCGACTCTCCTGCCTCGCTTGTTTAAAGTAACCAGTCTTGTTGTTCAATTCCCACGAGCTTTCCCTCGCGGAAGCCTATGCAGATTCCGTTCTCCCCGTCGCAGTCGCCCATAAACGCGATCTCGGGCATATTTTGATTCTCGCCGTTATCCTTGCAGACGTTCACCGCAATTGTGTTGATCTTTATCTCGCGCGGCGTTTCGTCCTCGGAGATGGGCAGCTCGGCGTTTTCATCGTAACGCTCGTTGCAGTAATTCGTGATCTCCCCGATATGATCCGCGAGCTTGACGTTTTCAAGGAGATCATTCAGCACTACGATCTCTTTTTTCGAGAGCGCAAAGCCGTCGGGCTTATGCTGTCCGTTTTTATCGAACTGATTGTCGCCAGTGCTGATGACCCGAACCATGGCTGCCTTTCCGAAAATATCAACAACGATCATGTCCTCGTTGTTAAGCGCTTCTACGCTTGTTGTAAGCTCTCTTAAAGAGTACGTCTTGCCTTTATATGTTACGGTGCAGCGGCAGCTTCTGAAAGCCGTCGGGTCGAATCTCACAACGCTGTCGGGGATCTCGACCTCTTCAAGCGAGGTGCAGCCCGCAAACGCCAGGTCGTTGATCTGCTGCAGGGTGTCGGGCAGTTCGAGTTCCTCGAGAGCTTTGCAGCCGTGGAACGCGCTTGTGCCTATCGCTTTCAGTCCATCCTCGAATTGAACATATTCAAGCGCGAAACAGTTCGCGAACGTGTAGTCGCTTATTACGTTCAAATCTTCGGGGAGATACGCTTTCTCAAGCGCGGTGCAGTCCATAAACGCCCCTGCCCCTATTTCGGATATGCTGTCGTAGAAGACGATCGCCGGAAGAGCGGTGCAGCCTCTGAACGCATTCCGTCCTATCACGTCCAGGCTGTCCGGAAGAGTGAACCTCCCCAGCGACGTGCAGTCCCGGAAGCAGTCTTTGCCAATCGTTTTCAGACCGTCGGAAAACCTCACCTGGTTCATAGAGGTACATTCCTTGAACGCCCCGTCTCCGATCTCGGTCACGCTTTCGGGAATGGAAATGAATTCCAGCGACGAACAGCCGTCGAACGTGCCGCTTGCTATCATCGGAAGCTCGTCCGGGAGATCAACTTCTTTAAGCGACTCGCACCCGCGGAAAGCGCCCTCATCTATTTCCGTTACGCTACGCGGAAGTTTGATTTTCCTCAGCGCCGCGCACCCACTGAAAGCGCCCTCAGATATTTTCGTTAAACCGTACTCAAACTCGACGTTTTCAAGCGCCGAGCACCCTTGGAAAGCGTAACGCCCGATCTCGGTCACGCTTTCGGGGATATTCACGCTTGTGAGCTCCCTGCAATAATAGAAGGCGTGATAGCAAATATGAGTTATCCCGTCGGGGATCTCGATATCGCCCTTGCACTTTCTTCCGTCAATAAGATACTTGCCGATTATCACAAGCGGCGTTTCCTTGCGCCTGTTTTCGAGCCAGGGAGTCCCCGCGAACGCGTCGTCGCCCAGCTCCTCAACGGAATCGGGAACGTTTATTTTTTCGAGCTTTTTGCAGTTCTCAAAAGCCCACTCGCCTATGATCTTCACGCTGTCCGGCATCGTAACGCTTGTAATCGACTTACATTCCTGAAACGCTCTGTGACTTATCTCCGTAACGCCCTCGGGGATCACGACGCTTGTCAGCTTGCATTCATAAAACGCGTTTTCCGTTATTACCTTAACGCCGCCGGGAATAACGACATCGCCCTTGCAGGATCTGCCATCTATAACGATCCCGTTGACGACAACGACCGGATCTGTTTTACGCAGCTTTCTGAGCCACGGGGTATTCTTGAAGGCTCCGCCGTGTATACTCGTCACGCTTTCGGGAATGACGACGTTTTTAAGCTTCTTGCAGTTTTCAAACACGTCGAACCATATTTCCTCCACGCCCTCGGAAATAACGACGCTTTCAAGCTCTTCGCAGTCCATGAACGCGCGGAATCCTATTTTTCTTACGGGCTTGCCGCCTATCTCCGCGGGGATCGTAACTTCTTTATCTTCTCCGTGGTAACGCGTTATTGCCACTGTGCCGTTTTCCGATTCCTCGAATTCAAAATCATTTATATTTGTTTCTTCGACGTTTATAACGCTGCCGTCCTCGTCTTCGGGATCGTCTTGGGCAGCGTCTTGATCTTCGCTTATTGCTCCCTCTTCTTCGATTTTGGTAATATAGCAATCCTCATTCTCGGGGTCTTCAACGGCATAGAATCGCTTGCCTATTAACGTTCTGAGATTTTGAATGTCCTCAAGAGCCTGCGAGCCGAATTCCTGATAGCACGTGACCTCGCTAGCCTCGTTTTCCGCTTCGTAGAAGTCCGTTACGTACACGCCGAACTCGTCGAGCAGATCGTCAAACGGCTCTTGCGGGATATCCTGCGGCGAGCCGCCGCCCTCAAAATTATCGTCCTCAAGCTCGAACGTCAACGAGGTAACATATTCGTAGTTTTTCCGGTCGTGTTCCTTGGTTTTATAGATCCCGTCCTCGACCTTGATATACTTCTTGCTGTCGACATACTTTGCCGCATTGTAGTTCCGAAAATTCTTCATTGTAATTTCTCCTGTTTTCTTACTTTGATGAGAAGTCCACGTTTCTCGGCAGTCCGTCAAACAGCTCCTCAAGCTCGTCCAAGGTCAATCCTCCGATAAGCGCCCAGCCGTCCTTTTCCGCGAGGAAATGCTTCTCCAAACGCTTTATCGCTTCGTGATACTCGATAGTGCCGAGAACGCTGTCCTTTGTGATACTTACTATTGAGATTATCCATTGGCTGATCGTCTTGCCTTCGATCGTCCAATGCTCCTCGGGAACTAACGGGAACAGCGAATCCGTGTCCTCGGTGAGCGCAAAGTTTACAAGAAGCGTGCCGTCTTCTTTTTCGTAGCATTTGGGATTTGCCTGATAAGCCTCCTGCCAGCGCTTGTTGAGATCATCGCCGTCTTCATCCTCGTCGTCCTCATCGTCCCTATCTTCATCCTCATCGTATTCATCATCGTCATAATCACCGGGTTCCTCAAAAAGATCGGGGTCGATCATCGGTACGATAAGCTCGCAGATCTCGCCGTCCTCGTCATAGCCCCAGAACGGCAGATAAACGCCGTCGCCCAGCCCCGAAGCCGCCATTATCATACCTTGATCATTGATGGGGTTTTTCCACGCGATAAAGTCGCCCTCCTCGCTCTGATACTGCGGCAAAGCCTGCGCGCTCGCCATAAACAGCACCTTGAAATAATCGTCATAGTGGTTTTTGCCGGGATTGTTCTTGTGGAACGCCTCGATATACGCCTCGTAGTCCTTTGCGCCCTCTGCGTCGATAAAGCACATCATTCCGGCTTCCACCGGGAAACCGCATGAAACGCCGCCCTCCAGCTCCGGCGGCAGGTCGAAGCCCATAGGGAACTGCGTTTCGGGAGTGGGTCGCGCGAGCTCGTATTTTACCGCGTCGGTGTCCTTGATCTTAAGCCGCGCCGTGCAGATCTTAATGCCGATCCTTCCGCGGAAAAGCGCGATCTCAGCGGGATAGCTCCCCTTCGGGATCTCCTTTTCGAGAACGGGAGCCATCTTGTTCGCGCCGGACAAATAGGACAGCGGATCGGCAACTATTACTCGTCCGCTCGGGATATCCACCGTTCCGACGGTGAGGAATGTACGCGTCTGCGTTTTCACGAACTGCCCGGCGATCTTTTCCGGATCCGCGGGGCTGCTGATATACTTCATATTCTGCTCAACCGCCGCTTGTATACTGTTCACATTTTTCGAGATGTGCTTAAGTATAAACTCAGCCATCGCGAACGCGTAACCGACCGCCTTGTCCTCGGTGTCGGGATATTCGTCAAAGCCGCTGAATGCCGCCAGACAGTCGGTGCTTTCCTCGTTCTCATAACCGCCGCCGATCCCTATGTACTGGGTTTCGTCATCGGGCTTTTTGAACCTGAAAACGAAGAATATGCGGTTATCGATCCTTTTGTCTCTTATCACATGACGGAATTCGATCTCTTCGGGTTCTTCACCGTCCATTTCCTCGCGCGATTCAAGATAACCGCGAAGCGCGCATTCGGCTTTTGCGCGCTGAATTCCGAAAATCGCCAGATAGAGCGCCACGCTTGCCTGATCATCGCGGTTATCGGGGCACTCAAAATTATCCGCGACCACAACGGGGCACTCGTCATCGTCCTCGTCCTCAAAGCCGCCCGCAACACCGAGAAGCCAGCCGCCATCCGCGCTCCTTTTGTACTTGAACGCGAAGAAAATGCGCCCCTCGGTCTCCTCTTCCTTCATGCCGAGAAGGAATTCAATATCCTTAAGGAGCTCCTCGTCCACCCCGCATTGATACTCCAGATAATCACACAGCTCCTCGCGCGCGGTCTTGATCTGTTCTTCGTTCATAATAATACCTCCTAAAATTTTTGGCCGTTTTTATTCGTCCGAGCCGAACACAATTAAAACAGCGTATTTTTCATATTCAACGAGAAAAGCTTCAATTACAATTCCCGTGTAATGATGCGCCAAAACTCCCGACTTTTCCTCGACTTCAAAAAGCTTTTTCGGTTTTCCGATATAATACTCAATATCCCCGAAAAATTCTTTGATATTGCCGCCGCAATTATTGCGGTTTTCGTTGTACCTTGTGAAAACGTCCTCAATGACCGCAGCCGGGTCTTTGTCGATCTTCGAGAACGTAAACTCCGCGTTTTTAAGCTGTTCCGCGTGTTTTTCGGGCTCCCGCGTCAGCGGAACGTATCTGCCGACCCCATTGCGGAGCATCTCCGAAAAATCAAGATCATCGGGCAGCGCGAAAACGTCCGCCTCTATCGCGTAATATTTCGGACACATCTTCCCAAGATACACGCCGCACAGCGCGTCAACAGCGCCCGCTAAAAACGCCGTTTCCCCGTCAATATTTCGGAACGCAGTGTATTCATTGCTCATTTCGTTACCTTGCTTTCCTTACAGATATTCTTCCAGCGCTTCCATAGCGCTTTCGCCCAATTTTTCCACGATGAATTCCTCACCCAAAAGGATATAGCTGCGGAAAATATAAACGGTCGCCTCGCTGCTTCTTCCCATTTTGCTGAGTATGACCGCAAAGGTGAGCAAGACCATTCCGTTGATCTTGCCGTTTTTGCATTTGTACGCCTTTTTAATGCAGTCATATGCTTTGTCAAGGTCGTCTTCGTTAAGATAAATGTTTGCTTTCATAAAATACAGATACGCCGCCTGCTCGTAGACCTCCGGCTCTTCCGTGAATACCTTGAAAGCCTCATCGATCCCTTTAAGCCGCTCTTTTAAATCGCCGCCGGAGCGCTTTTCGTATGCTTTGATCGCCTTTTCGCCAAGTTCATTGCGCTCCTTTTCAATCTTTTTGGGATCGGGGAACTCAACTTTCAGCTCGCCTTCAAGATTTTTGCGATATTCCTCCTCGGTATAAGCTCTGATTTTTCCGGAGGCGATACTGTCGTCAAGGAATTTCTGTCTTTCACGGACTTCCTCGGTTATTTCAAGATTTGTTTCCTGCCCCAATAATCCGCGGTATTCATCCGGGAAAGGTTCCTTGCGTTTTTTCGTGTTATCATTTGCGGCAAACAGGAAACATCTCCTCGCGACCTCCATATACCCCAGCTCATACATGACCTTTCCGGCAAGTAAATTGGTTTTTACAAGGTTGGGCATATTCTTTTTGGAATCCGAAACGTACAGCATCGCAAGCATTCTCAAAGCGGTGTGATTTGCCTTATGCTCGTAACAAAGCCGGATTATTTCGTACATGGCATCATAAGCTTCTTTGTCCTTGTATTTCGGAACATTCAGCGATCTCCACCGAACGATCGGAGAGCCGAGATCGTTCAAAAGCTCCTCATAATCATCTTCGGAAAGCTCGCCCAGCTCGTCCGTGACCATTCCCATAATATCGGCGACATGATCATCGGCGGTCTCTTTTCTGAGCGCTTTGAGCATTTTAATATAATTGCCGCTTGCATCCTCGCCGCCCTCTTTGGCGTTGCGGAACGAAAGCTCTCTGCAAAACTCCAGATCGCCGTTGTCAAAAGCTATCTTACAGCTCAAACCCCATATACGATGCGCCATTCTTCCTTCTCTGGCAAGCTCCAGAACAGCCATAGCCCGCGCAAGCTCATATATTTTATAATCGCGGCAGCGGTTTCCGAAGCTGCGCACTCTTCCGGTCACTGCGTCATGCCCTATTGTGCTTCGATAGGCGTTGTATTTGTTTACTCGCGCCTCTATTTCTTCTATGATATTCGTTGACATAAATATGGCAAAACTGCCCGCGTTATACGGTATATACGTTTTCTCTTTTCCCATTTAAAACACCTTGACCTTTCTTGAATTCGGTTTGTTAGACCGGCTTTATATGTTTGAGATCCTGTATTTCAGCATCTCTGCCTTAAACTCGTCCGGTTCCATAACGACCTCTTCGACATCGTTTCTGCCATAGCAGTACTTTACCACAAGCTTTTCGCAGTCGTGAATATACACTATTTTTCCGCAAAAATGACTTACGACAGGCTCCCCC
>JAIEDJ010000140.1 GCA_029068025.1 Oscillospiraceae bacterium
TTTTAAATCATTTTGAAAAAAAAATCAAGTATTTTTTACAAAATTTATTGATTTTATCCAAAACTTGTTGTAAAATATAGATATAAAACATAAAATATCCGGAGGATCATTATGAAAACAGCCGCAATAATCTGTGAATACAATCCTTTCCATTACGGACACAAGCTTCATATAGACAAGACGCGCGAGGCGGGAGCGACACACATAATCGCCGTTATGAGCGGAAACTTTGTCCAGCGCGGAGACGCTGCGCTTTTTGATAAGTTCACCCGCGCGAAAACGGCGCTTGAAAACGGCGCCGATCTTGTCATAGAGCTTCCCGAGCGTGTATCTCTCACCTCGGCGGAACGCTTCGCGGGCGGCGCGGTGGAACTGATAACCGCTCTCGGCTGCGTCGATATGCTGTCGTTCGGCAGCGAGTGCGGCGATATCGCGGCGCTCCGCGAAGCGTCGGGCGCTATTGATTATTCCGTACATACGGATTTCTTCAGCGAGCTAATAAAGCGCGGGAAAAGCTACCCCTCGGCTTTGCAGGCAGCACTGCTTGAATATTACACCGATGACGTCGCCGAGATCATCGCTTCTCCGAACAACACTCTCGCCATAGAGTACCTCAACGCGCTTGACAACGCGGGAAACACTATTGAACCGTTCACGATCAGACGCGAGGGCGCGGCTCACGACAGCGATTCGGCGGAACCCGAGGAGGAGTTCGTCAGCGCGTCGCTTATCCGAAAGCTGATACTTTCGGGCGAGGACTATTCGAGCTATGCTCCGTCGGTATCCGCTCCGCCCGCCGATATCTCACGGCTTGAGCGTGCCGTTCTTGCGAAGCTCCGCACTATGTCATCATATGAGCTTGAAGAGATATTCGACGGCGCGAACGGTCTGGGAACGCGGCTGTACAAAGCCGTAAGGAGCGCGAAAACACTCCCCGAGGTGTATTTTCTCACCAAAACCAAGCGCTACACGCTCGCGCGGATCAGACGAGCGGTGATGTGCGCGTTTCTTGGGATCACGCGTGACTTCGCGCTTGAAAAAAGCGCGTATATCCGCGTTCTGGGAATGAACACGCGCGGCAAGGAGATACTCTCGGCTGCTGAGAACTGCACACTTCCGATCGACACCTCGCTCAAGGCGCTCTCAAAAACGTCGCGGAGCGCGGCGCGTCAGGCTAATTTCACCGCAAAATGCACCGACATATGGCAGCTTGCGCTCGAGAACCCGGGGCGCTGCGGCGAGGACTTCACCACGCCGCCGATGATTATAGAATAAGAGCGGCTATCACGCGCAAAATATTTGATAAGGACAAAATTATGACTAAATTCCACGAATTACGCGAACGTCACCCCAGATTTGTATATCAGGGCTTCAGCCTCACGGAAAACGCCTTGGAGTTTGACTTCCGCATGGACGAACACAGCTTTCACCCGCGTTGGGAATTCACTGCCGATCTCGGAGATATCGACCGTGACCTGCTGAACGAGATCGCGTTCTCGCTCGGTATGGCGGAGCTTGTTTCCTATTGGAAATGTGCCTGTCCCCCGACCGTGGAGATCCGCTGCGGCAGTCTGGGCGAAAAGCAGATCCGCTTCTGGAAAACACTTTATTATAACGGCTTGGCGGAATTCTTTTACCGCAACGGGATAAACACAGACTTCGAGAATTTTATGAAGATCGAGTCGACTCCCGCGCTGCCGAAAAAATTCACCGCGCCCAAACTCTCGGGGGCGCTCGTTCCCGTAGGCGGCGGCAAGGACAGCGTAGTCACTCTTGAAATTCTGAAAATCCTCGGCGAGGACGTAACCCCGTATATCATTAACGCGCGCGGCGCAACTCTCGGCTGCGTTGAAGCAGCGGGGATCCCCACGGAAAAAGCTGTGACCCCAAAGCGTACCATCAACAAGCACTTGCTGGAGCTGAACGCGCAGGGCTATCTCAACGGACACACCCCCTACTCGGCGGTGGTCGCGTTTTCCTCGCTGCTGTTCGCGGTGATCTCGGGAAAGCGATATATTGCGCTGTCCAACGAAAGCAGCGCCAACGAGACCTACGTCGACGGCGCGGAGATCAATCATCAGTACAGCAAATCGACGGCGTTCGAGCGCGATTTCCGCGAGTATTGCCGCTATACCTTCGGAGATTTCGGCGATATCCCCGAGTATTTCAGTCTGCTGCGTCCACTCTCCGAGTGGCAGATAGCCCGCGAGTTCATAAAATATCCGCGGTATTTCGGAGTATTCCAAAGCTGCAACCTCGGTTCAAAGACCAACGTCTGGTGCTGTAACTGCGCAAAGTGCCTGTATGTGTATATACTGCTGGCGGCGTTCCTCGATGACGAAACGCTTATCACGATCTTCGGCTGCAATATGCTCGAAAAAACGGAGCTTGCCCCCATGCTTGACGGACTTATGCTGGACGGCGAGGATAAGCCGTTCGAGTGTGTCGGAACAAAGGACGAGGTGCGTCTGTCGCTGAAAATGGCGCTCGACCGCCGCCGTGACAACACGCCTGTGCTGCTGAAGCGCTTTGAGGAAAAATTCCCCGGTTATGTTCCCGTAAAGCTCGGCGGCTATTTCGATGAAATAAATTTTGTTCCCGAAAAATTCTTACCGTACCTGGAGAAACTGACCAATGGAAATTAATGCGCTTAAACCAATATTTGACGGCAAACGCGTCGTTATCCTCGGCTTCGGGCGCGAGGGAAAGGTCTGGCTGGATATTCTCACGCGGCTCGGCTGCTGCAAAGAGCTTGCCGTCGCCGATATGAATCCCATAGAAACGGGCGATCCGTCCGTAAAACCGATAAGCGGAGAGCACTACCTCGCCGATGCCGCGAAATACGACATCATCCTGCAATCGCCCGGCGTTATCATCAAGGATAAGTTCGACGAACAAACCAAAGCGAAGATAATCACCCAGACCGAGCTTCTGCTGCGTCTTAAGCCATGCAAGGTGATCGGAGTTACGGGAACAAAGGGCAAGTCCACCACCTCGTCGCTTATCCACCATTTTCTCACCGCCTGCGGTATCCCGACTATGCTTATAGGAAACATAGGCGTTCCGCCGTTAAAGCGCCTTGAGGAAATGAACGGGAGCATCACAGCGGTATGTGAGCTGAGCTGTCATCAGCTTGAGTTCGTACACAGCTCCCCCGATATCGCCGTACTGCTGAATGTCTTCCCCGAGCACCTCGATCATTACGTAAACTTTGAGGCTTATGCCGCCGCCAAGCGCAACATAGCTCGGTATCAGCGAGAGTGCGGCTTCACGCTGGCAAACTCCGACCTGTTCCCCGTGGAGACTGCGGGAACGCTTTATTCATCGGCGTTCGGGAAAACGGCGGACGTATGGACGGACGGCAGCGCGATATACCTTTTCGGGGAAAAGATCCCCGCCGAGGATATCAGCACCGCACTCTGCGGAAAGCACAATCTGTACAATATCGCCATAGCGCTTGCCGCCGCGAAGTTGGCGGGCGCGGACATCAAAACGTGCCTTGCTTCCCTGCCCGATTTCAAGGGACTTGAGCACCGCCTTGAGCGGGTTGCGGAGATAAACGGCGTGGAGTATATCAACGACAGTATATGTACGGTTCCCGAAGCGGCGATAGCCGCCGTAAACGCGTTTGACTCCGCAGATTGCATAATACTCGGCGGAATGGACAGGGGCATTTCCTATGACGTTCTGGGAGAATTTCTGAACAAGGGGGTTGTGGAGAATGTGATCCTGCTGCCCGACAGCGGCAAGCGGATCGGGAAATTGATCACCAACCCCGAAGTGAAGATGTATCACGCGGACGATCTTGAACAGGCGGTGTCGATAGCGGCACGTGTTGCGAAGAAGCGGGTTCTGTTGTCACCCGCGTCGGCGAGCTACGGATTTTACAGGAATTTTGAAGAACGCGGACGGCACTTTAAGGAGCTTGTAAACGCGCTGAAATAAGAATAAGGCGGGCTGCCGCGATCTGAGATCGGGCAGTCCGCCTTTTGGGTATATCAAACAACCGCTGCGGCACCTCGGTCAAGCGCACGCCGCTCGTTCGGCTATTCAAGGGCAAAGAGCTTTGCAAAAAGCAAAGCTCAGCCACCTCACGGTACGGCTGTGAATTTACCCTTGTTTATTGTATGCCGTTTAAGAAATTTCGTGATATAAAAAAGCGCGAAGCGAAAAAGGTACGCGCCGCGCTGTAATTTTTATATATTCTCCAGCGACTTCTCCAAAAATGCCTTAGTAACAGGACTTTTCGGATCCCCGAACACCTCATCCGGTGTGCCGTATTCCTCAATAACTCCATCCGCCATAAAAATGACCTTATCCGCAACCCCGCGCGCAAAGTTCATCTCATGCGTTACAACGATCATAGTTCGGTCTGAGGTCTTGAGCTCCCGGATAACGCGCAGCACCTCGCCCGTCAGCTCGGGATCAAGCGCCGAGGTCGGTTCGTCAAAGCAGAGAATATCCGGTTCAAGCGCCAGCGCCCGAGCGATAGCCACACGCTGCTGCTGTCCGCCCGACAGCTCACACGGATAGCTTCCCACCTTCGCCGAAAGCCCCACCGTATCGATAAGCCGCCGCGAATTCTCGTCTATCTCCCTCAGGATCGCCTTCTTCTCGTCCTTTGAGAGCTTCTTTCCCTTGATCCGCCGCAGCTCCTGTGCCAGCGAAACGTTTTTCAATACATTGTATTGCGGAAACAGATTGAAGGATTGAAACACCAACCCGAAATGCAGCCGCTTCTCGCGCTTCAAAGCGTCCGAATACGGCGGCTCGTCCGAGTTGAACAGCACGTTACCGTCGACGGAGATCATACCCGAATCGGGAGTTTCCAGAAAGTTCATACAGCGCAGCAGCGTCGTTTTGCCGCTGCCCGAGCTGCCGATAATGGCAAGCACCTCGCCCTTGTCCATCGAGAAATCAATGCCCTTGAGCACTTCGGTCTTTCCGAAGGACTTGACGATTCCCTTTACTTCTAAGAATGACATATGCTCCTCCCGTCAGCCGCTATAGTAGTTCATTTTCTTCTCGGCAACATTCAGCAGTACCGTAAGCAGTGCCGAGAACAACAGGTAAAACGCGCCGACATAGAACAGCGGCCAGATTATAGCCTTCACCGAAACGATATCCTCCGCTGCCTTGACAAGCTCCGCGACCGCGATGACACGCGCCAGCGACGTATCCTTGACAAGCGTTATGATCTCGTTGCCCATAGGCGGCACGATCCGCTTTACGACCTGAAACAGCACGATCTTAAAGAAGATCTGCGTCTTTGTCATGCCGAGAACCTGCCCCGCCTCATACTGTCCCTTGGAAATACTCTCGATACCGCCGCGGAATATCTCCGAGAAATAGCAGGAATAGTTGATGATAAACGCGATAAGTACCGCCGTAAGTCTCGGCAGATTTATATTCCAGTTCATAAGACCGGGCCCGTAGAAAATAAGTATTATCTGGAGCATAAGCGGCGTACCGCGGATTATCCACACAAACGTCTTGGTTATCCACTTTATGGGCGGGATCCTTGACATCGAACCGAATGTGATGATAAGTCCAAGCGGCAGTGACGCGGCAAGCGTTATGCCGAAAATTATCAATGTAATGCCAAAGCCGTTTGCCAGCTGGCGTGTAACGTCCCAAAAGCTCATACGACCATCCTTTAACCGCAAACACGGCGCGAAAGCAGCCTGCTTCCGTGCCGTGAATATTCTTTATTATTTTTCGGAATCGCCGCCGATCAGCAGTGCGTCCTCAAGGTTGTACTTCCTGGCGATCTCAAGCAGCTTGCCCTCGGCAGCCAGCTCGTCGATTGCCGCGTTGATCTTCGCGATAGTTTCGGTATCGCCCAGACGCGCGCCGATAGCGTACTCCTCGTCGGTGTTCTGAATGTTTTCGAGAACCTTCAGGTCCGCAAAGTCGGTACCCTCGGCGGTAGCAGCCTTAGCCATTGTAAAGTCGATAATGCAAGCGTCCGCAGTACCGCTCTTTACCTCAAGCAGCGCGTCCTTCTGCGCCTCGTTGGGTATCTGTGTGCAGTTCTTGAGCGCTTCGTCCTCCTTGATAACGTCCTCTGCCGCAGAGCCGCCCTCAAACGCTATGGAGATATTAGCCATTTCGGCGGTGGTGGGGTACTTGTCGGCGTTCTCCGCCTTAACGACGGTAGCCTGTTTGTTCTTCATATAGGACTTGGAGAACAGCATATTTTCTCTTCTCTCGTCGGTAACGGTAAGACCGTTCCATACGAGGTCGATAGTCTTGGCGTTAAGCTCGAATTCCTTTTTCGACCACTCGATGAGTTGAAATTCGGGTGTAACGCCAAGCTTCTCGCATACCGCCTTGGTAAACTCGGTCTCAAAGCCGATAAGCTCGCCGCTGTCGTCCTGATAATTCATGGGAACATTGTAGGTAATTCCTACGACAAGCTTACCCTTATTGGCTATGTAATCCCAATCGGTATCGCCGCCGTTTGCCGAGTTCGCTCCGGAATTCTCAACCGAACCGTTGATGTCGGAGCCGCTTTCACCGCCGTTACAGCCGCAAAGACCCAAGCACATTACCGCGCCCATAAGCACGGAAAGTATTCTTT
>JAIEDJ010000014.1 GCA_029068025.1 Oscillospiraceae bacterium
CCTTGACCCCATTGGGGCTCCGCCCCAAACCCCGCTTAAGGGCGCCACGCCCTTAAGAATCCCGGTTTTTAAATTTTAAAGAGCCTTCAAATTTTAATTTACCATTTCGCTTTCTTTCGCATATAATGCGGTGGGAGGCGGATAATATGCAATTCTTGTACGTTTTTGCGCTGATGTTTCTTTCAATATTCGGTCTTGCCGTGCTGATCCACTTATTGTTCAGCGCCTTGCTCGACAGCTCCTCCAGAAAGTTTGAAATATATGTCAGAGAGGACGAGAATATTGAAGAGCTGCTGGATAATCTCGGAAAAAATCCGAATATCGGGCGGGTGTGCGTTGTTGTAAATAAAGATGACGGCAGTCTTGAGGGATTGTCGGATAAATATGCCGATGTTAAAATAATCGGCTATCCGGAGCGTTGAGAGAATGGAACAAAATCAGGAGAATTTAACACATATCAGCGGCAGCGTTGAGGACGTTGTTTATTATAATGAGGATACCGGTTATATCGTGCTGGATATGGACGTCGGCGGCGCTCTCGTTACCGCTGTCGGCAACATGGGAGATGTCCGCGAGGGCGAGAGCTTGTCCATGTACGGTGAGTATGTCAATAACGCAAAGTACGGCAGACAGTTCCGCGTCGATATCTTTGAGCGCTCGCTGCCCGAGGACGTAAACGCCGTGCGCAAATATCTCGGCTCCGGCGTTATCAAGGGCGTGGGGCCTTCAATGGCGGGGAAGATCGTAAAAGCTTTCGGCGCTAAGACGATCGAGATACTTGAAAATGATCCGCTGCAGCTGGTCTCCATCAAGGGCATAACCGCTGACCGCGCAAAGCTCATCGGGCAGGAATTCCGCAATATCACGGGTCTGCGCAAGGTGATGACGTTCTTCTCAAAATATTCCATACCACATTATGTCATTGCGGCGGCGTGGAGATCATACGGGACTGATCTTATCCGTGCCGTGACGGATAACCCTTACTGCCTTTGCTCGGGCGGGATAGATATGCGGTTTGCGGACGCGGAAAGGATCGCGGAGGATCTTGATTTTCCTCGTGACAGCGAGGAACGCGCGTTCGCGGGGATCATCGCCGTGCTGCGGAGCGCAGCCGACGACGGTCACTGCTGTCTTAAGGAAAGCGAACTTTACGATTCGGTGACGCGCAGTCTCGTCATCGGCGACAAGACGTATTATTCCGCGCTGGAGTTCGCGAAGTCGGGCGGGGATATAGTATGCTCGGACATTTATGACTCGAATTATGTTTATCTCTCGGAGTATTACATAGCCGAGAAGTACATTGCGGAAAAGCTTTCGGAGATGATAAAGCGCGACAGCGAGGACAGGGTTGATTTTTCCGATGAGATATCCGCCGTCGCAAGCGAAAAGGGTATCGAGTATGAAGCGCTGCAATGCGAAGCGATAAACGCCTGCATGAACGATCATGTTTTTATTCTGACGGGCGGTCCCGGAACGGGAAAAACGACCACGCTCAACGGAGTTATTGAGCTTTGCAAGCGGCGCCGACTGCGCATCAAGCTTGCCGCTCCTACGGGACGCGCCGCAAAGCGCATGGCGGATCTTACGGGAGCGCAGGCGCAGACAATTCACCGTCTGCTGGAGGTGGATTTCGCGGCGGGAGGAAATTCCTTTAAGAGAAACGAGGAAAATCCGCTCGTTTGTGACGTTGTTATAGTGGACGAGATGTCTATGGTGGACTCGCTGCTGTTCGCGTCGCTGCTGAGGGCGCTCAAAAGCAGCACGCGGCTTATCCTGGTAGGTGACAGCAATCAGCTTCCGTCGGTCGGCGCGGGGAACGTTCTGCGCGATCTGATCGACAGCGGCATAGTTCCGACGGTGCAGCTCAAGGAGATATTCCGACAGGCGGCGCAGAGCCTTATCGTCACCAACGCTCACAGTATCATTCATGGGGACATTCCCGAGCTTAACAACCGCGAAAACGACTTTTTCTTTATGAAGTCTGAGACCGAGGAGAACTCGCTGCGGCTGGTGCTCGAATTATGCAAGACGCGGCTGCCGAAGGCTTACGGTTACGATCCTCTGGACGATATACAGGTGCTGTGCCTGTCAAGGATGGGGATCGTCGGCACGGGAAACGTCAACCGCGAGCTTCAGATAGCGCTGAATCCCCCCGGAAAGGACAAGCGCGAGATGAATTTTATGGGAACGCTGTTCCGCGACGGCGACAAGATCATGCAGACCAAGAACGACTATGACGTTGAGTGGCGGCGCGGTTCGGAGAAATCGCACGGGATATTTAACGGCGATATCGGAAAGATCCTTGATACTGACAGAGTGAATACCAAGTGTGAAATAGACTTTGAGGGACGGCGCGCTTTCTATGACGGCGATATGCTGAAAAAAATAGAGCATGCCTTCGCGATAACTGTACACAAGAGCCAGGGTAGCGAGTACCCGGCGGTGATCATTCCGCTTCCGAACCGCATGGACAGGCTCTCCTACCGCAATCTGCTGTACACGGCGGTGACTAGAGCTAAGCAGACGCTCATCATAATCGGTACGGAAAACAAGGTCGCCGAGATGGTGTACAACGACCGCCGCAAGGAAAGGTATTCCTGCTTAAGACCGATGCTGGAGGATTGCTTTGCGTGATAATGTGAAGTTTTACGAGCTTCGCAGGCGTGCGGCGGCGCTGCTGTATCCGAATCGGTGCCCGTTCTGCGGGGATCTGATCCCCGCTGCGGACTATTACTGTGAGCTGTGCCGAAAATATCTTCCATACGTTTACGGAAGGATCGAGCCGCCCGAAAACGTTTCGCGGCTTACCGCGGTTTGCTGGTATTCGCGGCGTGCCAGGGGCGCGGTGCTCTCGCTGAAATACGGAGGGCTGATATATCCCGCCGACGCGTTCGCGCTGATGATGAGCGAAAAGCTGCTGCGCGACAGGGAAACGGCGGACGTTCTCGTGCCTGTGCCGAGCGGTTTTTTGAGCGTGAGGAGCAGAGGCTTTTCAACGGCGCGGGTCATCTGCTCAAGAATGGCGCTGCGGCTTAATATCCCGATGGCGGAGATCGTCGGCGCTTATGATAACAAGGCGGAGCAGAAGGCACTTTCCGCTAAGAGCCGCCGCGAGAACGCGATGAAGAGCTTTTATGTAAAGA
Source organism: Oscillospiraceae bacterium (assembly GCA_029068025.1). Lineage (GTDB taxonomy): Bacteria > Bacillota > Clostridia > Oscillospirales > Ruminococcaceae > CAG-115. The sequence goes on from JAIEDJ010000014.1 coordinate 3,144, forward strand.
AAAACGCAGATATTAATGGCAAGCGGATCATGCTCGTTGATGACGTGTGTACAACGGGCAGCACGCTTTCAGCTATAGCAAGTATGCTGCTGGACGCGGGCGCGGCTGAGGTTATGTCGTGCGTGTTTGCGCAGACCGCTCGGTGCGTTCATACCGGTGACGGAATAATGCGCTTGAAGATCGGCAAAAGACGCGGGATCCCGTTTAAATACGGAAAAGCCGCCGAAAAATTTGAGGTGAACAATGCTTAACTGCTGTGTGGTCGGAGCGGGCGGGTTTGTCGGCGCGGTTTTAAGGTACTTGCTGGGGCTGGTGCCGATAAAGACGCTTGTTGTAAATATAATAGGCTGCTTTGTTATCGGGATCATTGCCGGGCTGGCGGAGAAGCCGCTTGCGGAGTATCCGAGGCTTGTGCTGTTTCTGAAGGTCGGGATATGCGGCGGGTTTACTACGTTCTCGTCGTTCGCTCTCGAAACGGGGGATCTGATGAGCGGCGGAAGATACGCGGCTGCTGCGGCGTATGCTCTGGCGAGCGCGGTTCTCGGCATTGCGGCTGTGTTTTTGGGGCAGTATCTGATAAAATCTATCATATTGGGGAATTGATATTATGATGAATTCCGATAACGGAACGGCAATAGTTTCCGATGAAGAAATGGAAAAACAGCGCGGTTTTATGCGCGGAGTATATGAGATCAACGCTAAGCGAGAACCGCCTGTGGCTCACGTTCACACCTTTGGGTGTCAGCAGAATGTCAGCGACGGGGAGAAGCTCAAGGGAATGCTAGCGGAGATGGGGTATGGGTTCTCGGAAAGTCCCGAGGGCGCGGATCTGGTTATTTTCAACACCTGTGCGGTGCGCGAGAACGCCGAGGACAGAGTTTACGGAAATCTGGGCGCGCTCAAGCACGAAAAGGCAAAGAATCCCGATTTGATCATCGGGGTGTGCGGCTGTATGACGCAGCAGGAGCACGTTGTTAAGAAGATCAAGCGGAGCTTTCCGCACGTGGATCTGGTGTTCGGAACTCACGCGCTGCATACGCTGCCCGAGCTGATCTATAAGCAGCTTACCGAGAGGAAGCGGACGTTTTTCACGCCCGATAGCGACGGCGTTATCGCGGAGGGGCTGCCGATACGGCGCGAAAGCGTCTTGAAGGCGAGCGTTCCGATAATGTACGGGTGCAATAATTTTTGCAGCTACTGCATAGTGCCGTATGTGCGCGGTCGGGAGCGGTCGCGCGGGACGGCGCAGATAGTGTCCGAGGTCAGGGACGCGGTGAAGAACGGCGCGAGGGAGATCCTGCTGCTGGGGCAGAACGTCAATTCTTACGGCAAGGAGCACGGCACGAGTTTTTCGGAGCTGCTGCGGACGCTTAACGCGATAGACGGCGAGTTCCGCATTTGTTATATGTCCAGTCACCCGAAGGATTTCACCAAAGAGCTTGTGGATACCATCGCGGAATGTGAAAAGGTCACGCGGCATTTTCATCTGCCCGTGCAGTCGGGGAGCAGCCGTATTCTGGAGCTGATGAATCGGCATTACGACCGCGAAAAATATCTGGATATCGTGCGGTATATCCGCGAGAAGGTGCCGGACGCGGCGCTTACCTCGGATATTATCGTAGGGTTCCCCGGGGAAACGTATGAGGACTTTCAAGAAACGGTTTCTCTTATCGAGGAAGTTAAGTTCGACTCGCTGTATACGTTTATTTACAGTCCGCGAAAGGGAACGAAGGCGGCGGAGATGGACAATCCCGTTTCCGCTGAGGAAAAAGGACGGTGGTTCCGCGAGCTGCTGGAGGTTCAGGGCAGGGTCGGACGCGATATTTACGAAAAGTACGTGGGGCAGACGTTCCGCGTGCTGTGTGAGGGCGAGGGCAGAACGAACAGCAGTCTGCTCACGGGGAAAACTCCCCAGGACGTTATCGTGGATTTTGACGGCGGCAGAGAGCTTATCGGGCAATTTGTCGACGTTAAGATAGAGAAGGCTTATCAATGGGCGCTGGTCGGGGTAGTAGTTAGTAGCTAGTTATTAGTTGTTAGTTTTAGTGCCGCCTTCGGCGGAAGGCTTGAATTGCTTTTGGGCAGAGGGGGTTATCGTCTGCCTGTAGAAAAAGTACAAAATCAGGGTTCTTAGGGGCAGCGCCCCTAAGCGGGGGTTGGGGCGGAGCCCCGCATTAATCTCTCCCCCCTCTCCCCGAGAGGGAGTTTATCTACAAGCTTAGGCGAGCTTTGCTCGCCGGTTCGCGAATTGCAAATTAAAATCAGGAGGAATTGTTATGACTGTTATTGAAGCGGCAAGAGCGCTTGGAAGGGTAGTACAGGCGGACGAAAGATATGTGGAGTATGTCAGAGCCAAAAAGGCTAACGACGAGGACGAGGAGCTCCAGAACCTTATCGGCGAGTTCAATCTTGTGAGACAGAATCTCGCGCTGGAATCCGATAAGGAAGCGGATCAGGTCGACAATGAAAAGGTCAAGGAGCTTACCGCGAAAATGCACTCCGCGTACAACGCTGTTATGACTAATGAAAATATGGCGCTGTTCACAATGGCTAAGCAGGGCATGGATAAGCTCATGAGCGAGATCAACACGATTCTCACGTATTCGGTTGAGGGAGAGGATCCCGAGACCTGTCCGTCGGAACCGCCTCAGGCAGCTTGCTCCGGCAACTGCGGAACCTGCGGCGGCGGGTGCGGCTGAGGGCGGGAGAAACTAGACGCGATTCAGCCGGAAAGGTGGATCTAGCCGAACGCCGCTCCGCGCTGCGAACGACTGTTAAATCTCCTCCTCGCTTCGCGAGTTTGGAGATTTAACAGCGTTCTCCGCGCTCCGCGGCTGGTGATGTTATGGTGGGGCTTTGCCCCACACCCCATTGGGGCTCTGCCCCAAACCCCGCTTAAGGGGCCAGTCCCTTAAGAATCCCGGTTTTTAACTTTTAAAGAACCTACAAATTTTAAGAGGTGCGTATGTCCGAAGATATCGAAAAAATTTCTCCGATGCTGAAACAGTATCTGGAAATAAAGAAGGATTACAAGGATTATATTTTGTTCTTCCGGCTGGGAGATTTTTATGAGATGTTCTTCGATGACGCTAAAACCGTCGCCCGTGAGCTGGAGCTTGCTCTGACCGCCCGCGCCGGTTCGCCCATGTGCGGAGTGCCGTATTTCAGCGCCGAGGAGCCGATAAAAAATCTGATCGCCAGGGGGTATAAGGTCGCTATCTGCGAGCAGCTCACCGATCCGAAGGAGAGCAAGGGCTTGGTGGAGCGCGGCGTGGTGCGCCTGCTGACAAAGGGTACGGTCATAGAATCGTCAATGCTCAGCGAGGATTCAAATAATTATCTTACTTGTATTTACTCGGACAGCGAGGGCGCGGGGCTGGCTTTCGCGGACGTTTCCACGGGAGACGTTCACGTCTTTGAAAAGCGCGGGACAAATATCCAGAGCGAGATCATCGCGGAGCTTTCGAGATTTAATCCCTCGGAGCTGCTGATAAACAACGGCTTCTGCGATCTCAAGGAAGTGCATACGTTTGTTAAGAACAAGCTGTATAACTGCTCGTGCGAGCTGTTTGAGGACAAGGAATTCGATAATTCGGATCTTTCGGTCATCACGGAGCAGTTTGAGAACAAATCGGGTGCGGAGGCTCTCGGTATCGCCGCTATGCCGCTGGCGCAGAAGGCGCTGTGTGTGCTGTTCCGCTATATCGGCGAAACTCACAGGGTGAGGGTAAAGCGGTTCGTGGAGATCGAAGCGCACACGGGCAGCGAATTTATGGGACTGAGCCTTTCGGCGCAGAATAATCTCGAGATCACGCGGACTATGCGCGGCAGGGAGCGGCGCGGTTCGCTGCTGTGGGTGTTGGATCAGACCGTCACCGCGATGGGAAGACGGCGGCTGGTCTCGTGGGTTGAACGTCCGTTGGTGAAGCATACGCAGATTTTGGCGCGGTTGGACGCTCTTGAGGAGCTGACGGAGAATTCCGCGCAGCTTTGCGATATCCGTGAGGCAATGAACGGGATCTACGATCTTGAGCGGCTTATGACAAGGATAGTTTATAAGACTGCGTCGCCGCGCGATATTTATTCGTTCGGCAAGACCTGCCGAAAGCTGCCTGTGCTCAAGCACGAGCTGTCCGGAATGAAGTCGCGGCTGCTGACGGAGCTTTACGGCAGGATCGACGAGCTTACCGATATCGCGGTGCTTGTGGAGAACGCCATTGACGACGATCCGCCGAATTCTCTCAAGGACGGCGGCGTGATCAAGGCGGGCTTCAACGATGAGATCGACCGTCTGCGTGATATCACAGGCGGCGGCGAGAGCATTATGCGCGAGATCGAGCAGCGCGAGCGCGAGGCTACGGGAATACGCACGCTCAAGGTCGGGAACAACCGCGTTTTCGGCTATTATATCGAGGTTTCCAACAGCTTTAAGGATCAGGTGCCGGAGCATTACATAAGAAGGCAGACGCTCACCAACGGGGAGCGCTTCATTACCGAGGAGCTTAAGAAGGTCGAGGGCGAGATCCTCGGTGCTCACGATAAGATACTGGCGCTCGAACAGGCTGTATTTAACGAGGTGCGCGGATTTATCGCGACAAAGCTGACGGCTATTCAGGAAACGGCAGAGGCGGTGTCCATGGTGGACGCGCTGTGCTCCATGGCGCAGGTCTCGCTGGAAAACGGCTATGTAAAGCCCGAGATCTCGGCGGACGGCGTGATAGAAATAAAGGACGGGCGGCACCCTGTCGTGGAGAAGCTTTTGCTTGATCATCCGTTCACGCCGAACGACGTGTATCTTGACAGCTCCGACAACAGGATGCTGATCATCACGGGACCGAATATGTCGGGTAAGTCCACATTTATGCGGCAGACGGCGATAATCGTCATCATGGCGCAGATCGGCTGCTTTGTTCCCGCGAAATACGCGAGGATCGGCGTTGTCGATCAGATCTTCACGCGCGTGGGAGCGTCGGACGATCTTTCGGCGGGGCAGTCTACGTTTATGGTTGAGATGACGGAGGTCGCCGAGATCTTGAACAACGCCACGGACAGAAGTCTTGTTATACTTGACGAGATCGGGCGCGGTACATCGACGTTTGACGGCATTTCCATCGCGAAATCCGTTGCGGAATACATATCGCAGAAGCTGCGCAGCAAGACGCTGTTCGCTACGCACTATCACGAGCTTATCACCATGGAGAAGGAGCAGGACGGTATCCGCAACTTTTCTGTCGCTGTATCAAAGCGCGGCGACGAGCTTAAATTCCTCCATAAGATAGTCCCCGGGGGAACGGACGACAGCTACGGTATCGAGGTCGCAAAGCTGGCGGGGCTGCCGAACAAGGTCATAAAGCGCGCCAAGGAAGAGCTTAAGGAGCTGGAGGTCAGCGGTAAAATACGTTTGTCCGAGGTCATCGAGAAGAACAAGGACAATCAGTTCAGCTTCACGGCGGTCAACGAACAGAACGCGGTCGCGAAGCTGCGCGCGGTCGACATCAACACGATGTCGCCGATGGACGCGCTGATGTTTGTCAAGGATCTGAAAGAGAGTTTAAATTAATGCCTGTAATAAATCAGCTCGATAAGAGCGTTTACGAACTGATCGCGGCGGGCGAGGTGATAGAACGCCCGTCGTCGGTCATAAAGGAGCTTGCGGAGAACGCTATTGACGCGGGCGCGCGGACTATTTCCGTGGAAATAAAGCGCGGCGGGATATCCTATATGCGTGTGACAGACGACGGCTGCGGCATTTCCTATGAGGATATGCCGCTGGCTTTTCTGCGCCACGCGACAAGCAAGGTGTATTCCGCCGAGGACCTGGAGCATATCAACACGCTGGGTTTTCGCGGAGAGGCACTGGCTTCCGTGGCGGCGGTTTCGCGTATCGAGGCGGTCAGCAAGCGTGCGGTGGACAAGCTCGGGACGGAGTATTGTATCGAGGGTGTCACACCGTTGAAATATGACCGTATCGGCTGCGCGGATGGCACGACTATCATAATCCGCGATCTGTTCTACAACACCCCCGCGCGGCTGAAATTCCTCAAGAAGGACGTGACGGAGGGGAACTACTGCGCTAACGTTATAGAAAAGCTGGCGCTGTCGCACCCGGATATTTCGTTTTCCTTTATCCGCGACGGAAGACGAACGCTGTTCACGGCGGGGGACGGGGAATATTACAGCGCGATACACTCGGTTTTCGGGAAGCAGTTCGCGGCGGGTATGATACCGATCGACAACGTTTACCGCGATGTTGGTGTGACGGGATACGTCTGCTCGCCGCTTTTCACGAGAGCAAACCGCAGTATGCAGAACTTTTTCGTCAACGGCAGAAGCGTCAAAAGTCCGCTGTGCTGTGCGGCGCTTGAGGAAGCGTTCCGCAACAATATCATGGTCGGGAAGTTCCCCGCGTGTGTGCTGTGCGTGAATCTTGACCCGGCGATGCTGGACGCGAATATCTCACCCGCAAAGACAGAGGTTCGTTTCTCCAATGAGAAGGCGGTGTTCGACGCGATCTATTTCGCGGTCAGAAACGGAATTCTGGGCTATAACGAAAGCCGCGAGATCAAGCTGCCGAACGCGCTTGACGCGCGGGATAACGATCAGCGCGGCGATTCCGATGTTGAGGAAAAGCCGGGTGAGGTATCGACCTTGGAGATCCCTACAGAGAAAAAAACCGATCCCGAGAGCTTTTTCCGCAGAGTGGTGCCGTTTGAGTTCCCGAAGGAGGAGCAGGACGCGGAGCAGCAGGTGCTGCCCGAGGTTCTGCCGCCGCTTTTGAAGGACAGCGGACTAAAGGTCAATGAGCGCGAGGAAACTCTTCAATCGGAGCTGCCCGGATTTGCTTTTTTGTCTCAGAAGTCCTTTGAAAAGCGCGGGGAGCCGCCGGAGCGTTCAGAGGTTCGGGAGACGGCGGCTCTCATCGTGTCGGAGGAAGTACGCGCCGTGTCTGCCGCAGAAGAACAGGCGCTGCCCGAGATACGCGTTATCGGCGAGCTTTTCAAGACCTATATCCTCTGCGAGAGCGGAGAGAGCATGATCATTATCGACAAGCACGCGGCGCACGAGCGGATAAACTTCGAGCGCTTCAAAAAAGGACTGGATCTTCACGGACAGCTGCTGATAGAGCCGCGCACGGTGCTGCTTTCGCCCGAGGAATACGAGGCGGTCAGCGCGTTTCGGGATAAGCTCGAGAATATCGGGCTGCTGCTCAGGTTCACGGACGGTGAGAAGGTCATCGTGGACGGCGTTCCGCAGTCGCTTGAGGACGCGGATCCCGAGGCGCTTATGCAGGAGGTCGCGGCTGTGCTTGCGGATGGTAACGACAACGCCGAGGGCGCGCTGTTTGACGACGTGCTCCACACGATGGCGTGCAAGGCGAGTATCCGAGCAAATGAAGATCAGGATATCAGGGAGCTTGCGTACCTTGCCAACATAGTTTTAAAGGATAACAATATACGGTACTGTCCGCACGGTCGTCCAGTAATAACGCAGATCTCAAAGAAGCAGATCGAAAAGTATTTCGGGAGGATCGTATGATCGGGCTTGCTCAAAGGTACAGACCCGCGCTTTCTACGCCGTTCGGGCGTGAGGGGTATCGGGAAATAGCTCCCTGCGCGGCGCTGGCTCCGTTTGTCCGCTGCTTTTGGTCGGACGATCACACCTTGACGCGTGAGATCCTGGTTATTCCCGATACTTGTATGGACATTATATTTGAGATATCCAAAATTGGCAGAGAGGGATTCTTCTGTGCGCTGGACGATAGTTCCTTCTACTCGGTGGGAGACGGTGCGGAGCTGTTCGGGATACGGTTTTACGCGTGGACGGCGCGGCTGTTCTCGCGTCGCGATTTCTCAAAAAGCGGGAGCAGAAGATTTGAGCTTGGCGAGTTTTTTGACGGCACGGAGGAGCTGAGCCGCGCGGTTCAATGTGCCGGTACGTTCGAGGAACGCGCCGCGGCTGCGGAAAAGTGGCTGGCGGAGCGGCTGTGCGCTGTTTCTCAGGATAATGATCTACTCAATGCGGTGGATCTTATTATTGAAAAAAACGGCGCTCTCAACATTGCCGATTTGTGTATGCACACTGCCGTTTCGGCGCGGACGCTGGAGCGGCTTTTTATGCGGGATATCGGAGCTTCTCCGAAATCTTTTTCATCTCTGGTGAGGTATCAGCTTCTATGGCAGGATATGCTGCGCCCGGGGTTTGACGTGCTGGACGCGGTGGAGAAGTTCGGTTACTCCGATCAGCCGCATCTGATCAACGATTTTAAGCGGCGGCATTTGATGAATCCGCGTCAGGCGGTTGATTACGCAAAAAGACGCGGATAATGTCGTTTTTTTACAAGACTTTTCGTTTTGGATATGGTACACTTTAAACAGATATAAACAAAGCGAGGCAGGGGTACACAAAAAGCGAAGCGAAGCGGAGCTTTTTGTGTGCCGCGAGGTAAAATTTGCGAAGAAAATTTTACCGACTGCCGAGCGTTTTAAAATAAGAGAGGTGTACATATTTGAGTATCGACTTTAAAGAGTTTCTGCAAAGCGTTGAAGAGCGCGAACGCGGTTTTGTCGGAGAGCTTCACGAATTCCTTGTCCTAAACGGCTGTCAATGTGATATCAAGGAAGCCAAAAGCGGCTATGTCGTGTCGTATTTGATCGACAAAAAAACGCTGATGAACTATGTTCAGCGCAAAACGGGAACAAAGGCGCGTATCTACGCGGCGAACGTCGGGAGTTATCAGGAGCTGCTGAACACGCTGCCGCCGAAGCTGAAAGCGGATATCGTCAAGGCTGCGCCGTGCAAGCGTCTGCTCGATCCGTCCGCGTGCAATCCCAAGTGTTCTATGGGCTACACGTTCGAGATGGACGGTGTGCTTTACAAGAAATGCCGCAGCACGGCGTTTATGTTCGCGCTGTCGGAGGAGAACGATCCGTTTATAAGGAAATTCTTGGAAAAGGAGTTGGGAGTATGATCGAATCAAGATGCGGACTTTTGTGCGGAGAGTGCGGGTACAAGGAAAGCTGCGGCTGCGGAGGCTGCATTGAAACAAACGGTCACCCGTTTCACGGTGAATGTCCCGTTGCGGTGTGTTGTCAGAACAAGGGATTTGTACACTGCGGAGAATGTCCCGATATCCCCTGCGGGCTGCTGACACAGTATTCCTGCGATCCCGAACACGGCGATACTCCTCACGGAGCAAGGATAGAGCAATGCAAAAGGTGGGCGGAAAGTAATGAAGCTTGACGGATTCGGTATCTTTGTAAACGATCTCGAAGCGCAGATAAAGTTTTACAGAGATATTCTCGGATTTGAGATAAAGGAGACCGCCGATGATAAAAACGTTTTTCTGGAAAAGGATGGAACTCTGTTCTTAATGTACGGCAGAGACGATTTTGAGAAGATGACGGGCGTGAAATTCGGTTACGCGGACGGTGTGAACGGTCATTTTGATACTTATCCCACTTAGAGTTTCCGATAAAAAAGCAGGTAACTGTTTGGAAGTTGCTACAATTTATTCAATAGTCTAAAGTGGGATTAGTATGAGATAGCTCTCGGAGTGGAGAATTACGCCGCTGTGGACAAGTTTTTCAGGGATGTTACGGCTAAAGGCGCAAAGCCGGTAATGCAGCCAACTACAATGCCGTGGGGGAAGCGCACCTGCTATATCTCCGACCCGGAGGGAAATTTGATCGAAATAGGCTCGTTTGTGAAGTGAGGGATCTGTATGTCATCTAAGCCCGAATTTGTGGAATATGTCGCGGAGCAATGCCGCGGCGCGGGCGAGATCACGTTTAAGAAAATGTTCGGTGAGTACGGGCTGTACTGCGACGGCAAAATTTTCGCGCTGGTGTGCGACGATCAATTCTTTGTTAAGATAACCAAGGCGGGAGAGAGCCGGAATTTGCCGAAGAAGCCGCCTTACGACGGGGCTAAGGACTATTTTCTTGTTGAGGACGTTGACAACGCGGAATTTCTTGCCGAGTTGGTCTCCGAGACCGTGAAGGAGCTGCCGGAGCCTAAGCCGAAGGCTCCTAAGGCTAAAAAGCCCAAGGAAAAATAGAGACTGAGATCACCGCCGGATATGGCGGTGATCATTTTTTTATTATGTATTATTTTGTATTGAATTTATCGGCTTGTCTTGACAAATATAGGGTTCCGTGATATAATGGCACTATGAACTTTATGGCGGGGGGAATATTATGCCGTTTGATTTTAAAAAAGAATTTAAGGAGCTTTATCAGCCAAAGACTATGCCGGGGATCGTTTCCGTGCCGCCGGTCATTTACGCGGCAGTTCGCGGCGAGGGTGATCCGAACGAGGATGGCGGCGCTTACAAGAACGCTGTCGGGGTGCTGTATGGGATCTTGTATACGATCAAAATGAGCGGCAAGGGCGGTCACTCGATCGACGGATATTATGATTTTGTCGTTCCGCCGCTTGAGGGGTTCTGGGATCAGGGCAGCGGCGGGTTCGATCCGCTTCACAAGGAGCTGTTCAAGTGGATCTCCGTTATCAGACTGCCCGAATTCGTTACCGATGAGGTTTTTGAATGGGCTAAGGCAGAGGCGGCGCGGAAAAAGAAGCTCGACTGCTATGTCGCTGCCGAGAGGATAGCTGTTGACGAGGGTCTGTGCGTTCAGTGCTTACATATCGGCTGTTATGACAATGAGCCGAAAACCGTTGCCGAGATGGACAAGTTTATTACGGATAACGGGTATGTGAACGATTTTTCGGAAACCCGACTTCATCATGAGATCTATCTGGGAGATCCGAGGAAAACGGCGCCCGAGAAGCTTAAGACCGTTATACGGCATCCGATACGCTTGCTCTGATGTTTGCGGCTGCTTGGAGGATCAAATGAAAAAAGTCTTTGCAATAGCTTTTGTTTTAATTTGTACTTTCGTTTATACAGGCAGTACCGCGTTTGCGGACTGCGGTCCTAAAGACTCGCTTACGGTTTATGTGAACGGTGTTGAAGAAGGAAGGGAATATTATATTGCGCTGCTTTCCGATTGGGGTTCTCAATATCATCCCGATGAATATACAGAAAAACAGACTCCCGAGTGGAAGGCATTTTACAAGTATTCTTTAAGCGATGAGTATTATCTCTATGATAATTTCGGCAGCGCTTATTTTAAAATGACAGGAGGCGGCAGTCACCGGTGGAACTATCTTCCTCCGGAAAAGTTTAAGATAATGCTGTATTTTCCCGATGACGGAAGTATCATTGTAAGCGGAAAACTTGAGAAATACGCTTTCAACTCGTACTTTACCGCCAATGTGAACGGGAGTGCGCTGGACGTTGAACAAAACGGCGGAGCTAAAGGCTATATGGTCGAGATATCCGGCTTTTTGTTCAGAGTGATAATTACCGTTTTTCTGGAACTGGGTGTTGCCAAGCTGTTTGGAATACGCTCAAAGCGCGCTGTAAAGCTGATACTTATCGTGAACGTTATTACTCAGCTTTTGCTGAATATCGCGGTCGCGGCGGCGGATATAAGCTGGGGCTCTTTCAGAGCGGTGCTGGCGCTGGTTGGAATGGAGATCGTGATTTTTATCACCGAGGCTGCGATATACGCAAATACTCTCCCCGGTCTGACAGAGGGGAAAACCCATAGCGGCAGGGCTGCGGGATATGCTTTTGCCGCGAATGCGGCATCGTTGGTCGTCGGAGGAATATTATTAACGATATTTTATTTATTTTCGGATATTGTTATGGCGATGTGACGGAAATTCCGGAAAAGAGGTGGATCGTGAAAAAAATTATTGTGGTGAGCGGTCCTACCGCTTCGGGGAAAACGGCGCTTGCTGTGGAACTCGCGAAGATCTATGACGGGGAAGTCATCTCGGCGGATTCCATGCAGATATATACCGATATGGACGTTGCCTCAGCTAAGGCTACCGCTGAGGAGCAGCAGGGGGTACCGCACCATCTGCTTGGTTTTCTCGACCCGTCGGAAGGCTTTTCGGTGGCGGAGTATGTCAAACTGTGCGACAAATGCGTGAAAGATATCATCGGGCGCGGGAAAACGCCGATCATCTGCGGAGGCACGGGACTTTATATCAGCTCGTTCGTGGACAATCTTACATTTGATGACAGCGAACAGGACTTTTCATACCGCGAGGAGCTTCGCAAATTCGCCGAGGAGCATGGCAACGGCGCTTTGCTCGAGCGGCTGCGCGAGGTCGATCCCGAAACGGCGGCAACGCTTCATGAAAACAACGTCGGACGGATCATCAGGGCGCTTGAGGTGTATAAGACTAGTGGGCATACCATATCGCAGGCAAAGGCAATGTCCAGAGAGGCACCGTCACCTTATGAATTCATTATGATCACGCTGGATTTTGAGGATCGCGATATACTGCGGGAGCGCATAAACAGGCGTGTTGATGATATGATGAAGCGTGGACTGCTTGACGAGGCGCGGGCGTGCTTTGAGCAGCCCGACCGCCCGACCGCCGCGCAGGCTATCGGATGCAAGGAGCTGTATCCGTACTTTCGCGGAGAAAGGTCTTTGGAGGACTGCGTGGAGGAGCTTAAGCTCCGAACGCGTCAATACGCAAAGCGGCAATTGACTTGGTTTCGGCGGGATAAACGAAATTTTAGGCTGATTATTGGCAAAAATGACGATTTTTTCGATGTTGTGAAA